>MGTI01000044.1:0-26167 GCA_001799365.1 Desulfobacterales bacterium GWB2_56_26
TGAAGTAGATAAGCCGAATAATAAAACTCAAAAAGTTGTGTTAAATTTGTCTCTTAGTTCGCGTATTCACGAACAGACAATTTTTAGATTATTAGGTAATGAAATATCGATATGGACCTTAACTATTGATGAACCTGATGATGAATTTTTGAACAGCAGAATTCGTTTAATTAAATTTAGAAGACGTTTTCAAGATATTCTTGAGAGAATTGTGATGAAGCATGGCAAACGAATAACGTTTTATGTTTTTCTTTCAGTGCCAATCGCAATTGCTTTTGAAATAGGTCGTCTCTGGGACCCCAAGAAACATCCAGATCTTATACTATATGGATTAAGCGGTGAATCTCGGAATTATTATCCAATACATACTATTTCAAGATATTGTTAATAGAGCATGACGTGTGAACGAATCGGGTTAGAGACCGGTCGCAGGACGATGGGTGATTTCAAGAAGTGAAACGTTGAGTTGCCTGTAGCACAAGCGCCAACATTCTACGCCGAATGGCTAAGATCGGAGGTGATCAGAAGGTACTTACCGTCAAGCTTTTCAAACCCTGGCTCGGCGATTCACATATAACCGGAACTTAAGTTTCATGAGGCACTTATTTCAAAGACTGGGGGTGCCAATAGCGCACCTATAGGATACATTTGAATTTCAATCTTTTTTGCAGCTTGGAACAGACTTTCCCCCAAATTCGCCCTACAGCTCCATAAAAAAAATTGTGTTCATTGCCATCTCTGAGAGCGGGCAATTTCGCTATGGTTGGAAATACGGTTGGAAAAAGAAAAAGGCACTTACCGAAACAATCGATAAGTGCCTGTTATCTTTGGTAGACGAGGCGGGATTCGAACCCGCGACCTTTGGCTTCGGAGGCCAACACTCTATCCAGCTGAGCTACCCGTCCGTATGTGGATTGTATTACTCAAATCAGCAAATTTGCTCAAGGCTTTTAAACCAAATCGGGGAAAACTGCGAGAAGAAAAATCGTCTCGGCGCGTTTTCAATCATTTCCCCCGCGGGAACGCTCCACATGCTCCTGCCACTCAATAGGCAGCATGGATTTCTTCAGGTTGTTGCAGGCCTTGCAGGAGGGGACGAGGTTGTCCCTGGTGGACCGGCCGCCTCTGGCGAGAGGCACCAGGTGATCCATGGTCAATTCCTTAAAGCTTACCTTCGTGCCGCAATAATGGCATAACCCTGCGGCAGTCTTTTGCTGCCACCATCTGGTCTTGCGCAACTCCCTGGCCTTGGCCCGTTCGGTGCGGATTTCCGCATCGTCGGGGGAGTCGAAATCGAAATACTCCCGGCCCATCTATGCCAGCTCTCCCAAAAGCAGAGGGCGTGTTGCGCCAATGAGATAGAGGGAGCCGCCGACAACGATCAGGTCCTCCTCCGCCGCGGCCTCCTGCGCGGCCTGCAATGCATTGGGGACGCTTGCGATACAGCGGGCCTTCTTTTTATCCTCGCGATCGAGAAAACCGTAGAGCTGCTCGGGCATTGCCGAGCGCTCTCCAGCCGGCCGGGTGAGGATGAGCTCATCGGCCAGACCGGCTATCGTGCCCAGGGTAGCCGGCATGTCCTTGTCGCCCATGGAACCCCAGACGACTATAAGTTTCTGGTAGCTGAAGTTCTTGGCCAAGGTATTTGCCAGATTTTTGACACCATCAGGATTGTGCGCGCCATCAAGAAGATAGCGGAGTTTTTTGACGCCGACCGGGGTGCCGATAACCGTCGGGAAAAAATCCTGCTCGAAGTATTCCATCCGGCCGGGCCATCGCACCTCGGCAAGGCCCTGCCGGAGATCCTCTTCGCTCACGGTGTAACCCTGCTTGCGCAGGAGCTCCACCACGGCAATGGTCAACGAATCGTTTTCCTGTTGGACCAGGCTCGCCCGGTTGCTGCGCAGGCCATCGATCACCAGGTTGCCAAAGGCTTCCCCGCCGCGCCATGCCCAGGTGGAATCTGCATTCACGGTATAGTCAAATTCTTGACGAAGGGTAGAGAGGGGTGCTGACCGCTCCCGGCTGACCCGTTCGATTACCGCCGCCGCTTCCGGATGGACTGCCCCGGACACCACCGGCACGTGGTCCTTGATGATCCCCGCCTTTTCCCCGGCAATCGCCGTTAGGCTGGTGCCGAGATAGGCCTCGTGATCCATGCTGACGCTGGTGATGACCGAAACCAGCGGCACGACCACGTTGGTCGCATCGAGCCGCCCTCCCATGCCGGTTTCCAGCACCACGAGATCGACCTGCGACTCGGCGAACCAGAGCAGAGCAAGGGCCGTGGTAAACTCGAAGTAGGTTATCTGTTCCTCGCCCAGCACCCGGCAGATCCTCTCCCCCAATGCCGCGAAGGCGGACTCGCCGATATACTCGCCGCCTATCCGGAACCGCTCCCGGACGCTGCTGAGATGGGGAGACGTGTAGACGCCGACCCGATACCCTGCCCGGCTGAGGACCTCGGTGAGTCCCGCGCACACCGAGCCCTTGCCGTTCGTTCCGGCGACATGGACGAAGCGGAGCTTTTGCTCCGGCCGGCCGACCCGGTCCAGGAAAGACTGCATCGCCTCAAGCCCCAACTTGATCTTGTGCATCTGCAGGGCGTCGAGATGGGCAAGCACCTCAGCGTAGGTCATCTTCATAGCCTCGAATATTCAGAAAGAATTGAGTAAAAGTCAAATTATCGTCAACTTTGCATAATCCAGGTGGAGGGTCTTCAGGCCATGCCGGTCGAACATCACATCAAGGGACCTTCCTGTCGATATTTTGACAACGGTGCCGTTGCCAAAGAACGGGTGACTCACCCTGCAGGCCAAAGAGAAGTCAGCCAGTTCCTGCTTCTTCGACCTGGCTTTCCGCACCGGCTCAGGCTGTTCCACCGCCGTGGCACGATACGAAAAAAAATCCGAATCCTTTCTTGACCGCTCGGCTATCCGCTCGTACAGGCCCCGGCTCAACTCGTTCAAGAACGGCGACATGCCGACCCGGTGAAACTGGCGGTCCGGCGTCATTAACTGCCTGGGATACGTAAGATAAAGATATTTCTTCGCCCGGGTTGACGCAACATAAAGCAGCCGGCGTTCTTCCTCCCATTGCTCGCCGAATACCGCCGAGGCATGGGGAAAGCGGCCCTCGGAGAGACCAATCACAAAAACCGCTTCAAACTCCAAGCCCTTGGCGGAATGGATGGTGGTAAGCACCAGGCGGCTTACGCCCTTACCCGACGCCGCTTCCTCCTCGGGGGGATCGAGAGTGGTGTCGTCGATGAAGCTCTGCAGGTCCTCATATCCGTCCATGATCGACTTCAACTGATCGATGTCCTTGCGCCGCTTGGGAAAATCGTCGCTGTACAGTCGTTCGAAATTCGGCAGGTAATAGGCAAGGACTATTTCATAAAGGGCTGCGGGGCTGCGGCTTTCGGCGAGGAGGTCGGCAAAGAGCCGTGTCAGCCGCGCGTAAGCGTCCTTCCAGCTCTTGCCGGCCGGGTACGCTGCAAGGGTCTGGAAGGGATCGGCCGCCGCGGCGATTGTCGCCGAAATCTTCTGGGCAGTGGTCGGCCCGACATGCTCCAGCTGCAGCAGGATTCTGTTCCAGGACAGGGTGTCCTGAGGGTTGACCAGCACCCGCATGAAGGCCAGCATATCCTTCATATGGGCGGACTCTGTGAGCTTCAGGCCGCCCCGTTTCTCGTAGTCGAGGCCGGCCGCAGCCAGCTCCAGCTCCAATTTATAGGAATGATAACTGGAGCGAAACAGCACGGCGATGTCCTGCGGGGCGATATCTCGCGCCAGCAGTTTACGAATGGTTTCGACGACAAAGGCCGCCTCGTCCCGTTCATCCGTCCCGGCATAAACCATCGGCCGCTGCTCGCCCTCCCGTTTGGTGAAGAGCGTCTTGGTATACTTTTCCGCGGCGTTGCTGATGATTTCGTTGGTGAAGGAGAGGATTGGCTGGGTCGAACGGTAATTTTCCTCGAGTTTTATGATCCGGGTGTCGGCAAAGACCTTGGGAAAGCGCATGATATTATAGAAATCAGCGCCCCGGAAGGAATAGATCGACTGGGAATCGTCTCCCACCACCATAACATTGTCGTGGGTGTCGGCGGCCAGGCGGATGATATCGGCCTGGATGAGATTGGTATCCTGGTATTCGTCGACCATGATATGGGAGAACCGCTCGGAAATCGCCCGCCGCACCTCCGGGGCCTCAGCCAGCAGCCGTTTCCAGTTGACCAGCAGGTCGTCATAATCCATCAGGCCATGATCATACTTGAAGTCATGGAAATGTTTGCACAGGATGAGGATGTCTTCGAGATGCTCGGCCAGATGCGCGTATTGCTCCTGGATGAGATCGGCAAGAGCGATGGACTTGTTGATCGAACCGCTGATCATGTTGATCACTGCCCGGCGCGAAGGAAAACGTTTGTCCTTTTTACCGAGTCCCAGCGAGGACTTAAGCAGATTGATGATGCCCTCGGCATCGGCCCGGTCGATGATGGTAAAGGAGGAGCCGAAGCCGATCTGCGCTCCGTAACGCCGAAGCAGCATGTTGGCGACCCCGTGGAAGGTGCCGCCCACCACCCGGTTGCAGTTCTCGTTGAGCAACCGGCCGGCCCGCCAGAGCATCTCCTGGCTGGATTTTCTGGTAAAGGTGAGGAGAAGGATCGATTCCGGGGCAACACCCTGTTCGACCAGATGGGCGACCCGGTACACCAGGGTCCTGGTCTTGCCGCTCCCGGCCCCGGCGATAACCAGGACCGGGCCTTCCGTCGTGGTCACCGCCTCATATTGCGACTCGTTCAGTTCCTGCAGATTCACTTTCCCGGAGGTGTCACCGAGAGATGGAGAAAAGACGTCGTTTTTCATGGCGGCTACTTTAACACAGGGCCGGGTCGCTCGCAACGCCGGTTGACAAAATCGGCCATGCTGGTATAGTAACCGGCAAAACCTCCTGTAATCAGAGGGCCTTTACCTTGTTAAACCGAAAAAAAGCAGGTTGACACCCACCATGGCCACCACCGACTTGACCACCATTCTGAGCAAAGAAAATCTGACAAAAATTTTTCCCCGGGAGCGGGCCAATGAATTCTTCGAAGCCCTTTTCGGAGATGCCGACGAGGGCGCCTACGACATCGAGCTTGCCTACCGCGCAGTTACGGGTAAAACCCTGATCATGGACCTGCAGCTGCATCAGCGGCCGAACCGCTGCCTGGCCTGCAATCTTACCCAGGGCCTGCCCCAGGTCTTTGCCCGTCATCCGGTTATCGATGTCAAAGGAATAGTCAGGGAGATTGAAGGTCTGTTGGGCGACGCCTATACATGCCCCAGCTGGTCGCTGGGCTATACCGAACAGCGCAGCAGAACGCTGCATGTCATTCCGCTGCAGATTGTGTTGGAAAAAAGCTGATGGAATTGTAGGGGCGAATAACTTTTCGCCCATCTGTGCCTGAAAGGGCGAAAGATTTTTCGCCCCTACCCCCGCCGTTATCGTTTCGTTGTTCAGGAAGCGGTTACACAACAGCTACCCTTGATCGTCCTTCGGCTTTGGCGTGATAGAGGATATCGTCGGTTCGCTCCATCCACTGCGAGAGTGATTCATCGGCCTTCATCTGCGACATGCCGATGCTGATGCCCAGCTTGGTTTCGCCGTCCGCCCAGATTTCGAGCTCATCCACAGCCATGCATAACCGTTCGGCCAGGATCCGGCCGTTTTTCAGGTCGGTGTTGTCGAGGATCAGCAGGAATTCATCGCCGCCCATCCTGACCAGCAGATCGGTGGAGCGTACGGCTCCCTTCAGCACCGCGGCAACGGCTTTCAACACTTCATCACCCTTCTGGTGGCCGAGATTGTCGTTGATGTTCTTGAAACGGTCGAGATCCATGGAAATCATGGTCAAGGGATACTTATAGCGCCGCGCACTGTCCATCATCCCGTGAATCCGCTCTTCAAAAACCCGCCGGTTGGCGAGTCCTGTCAGGGGATCGTTACTGGCTCGCTCAAACAGATCTTCGTATTCCAGCCCCCGGCGCAGACACTCGGTAAGAATGACCAGGGAATTGTTCACCAAGTCGATTTCATCGTGGGCAAGCTCGTACCCTTCCTTCAGAATCAGAAAAATCCCCGCGTCATCAGTCGATTCAAAAATCCATTTATAGGCGTACCGGCCATTCTTTTTGGAAAACGAGCCTTGGAAAGGTACCGTCTCGGCAATCAACTGCTCGGCAAACTCGATAGCTTCACGCCGTTGGGGGCCATGCCCGGAGCAAAACAGATGGCGTTTGTTGCGGTTGGCGTTGTTATAGCCGATCAGTTCATGGCTGACGACCGGCATAAGCCAGACCGAATAGGCCTCGATCATGCCGCTCACACTGAGCTCAGCGGCCATTCTGGCGTGGAGCTTATTGAGGAGATCAAGCCGCTCCGACTGCTTTTTTAAATTGTCAAGCTCAACCATAACCTTCTCCAACTCAACCCGGTTCGGGAGTGAAGTGGAGATTTGCGGTTCTTTTGTCGAGGATGCCATGAGTGTGTTCCTAAAAACATTGAATTGATGTATTGCCTGTCGTTATTTATCGACGCGTCGGCAAAAATCTTTACTCAAATCTTGTGTTTTTTACTTAGCATTTTCTATGCCATCAAACATTTGACACCTCAATATTTTTATGTTTGTCAAGAAAATGCTCGAATTTTTCTCGCATAATAGATAATTCTCGTTATTCTGGTTCGTTACGTGTTACTTCCGACACCATGACAGGCAGGTGTCTTTTCGCTGCGTTGATTTTTCTGCAATTATGCGAATAACAATATGGAAAGAGTGGTTGATCAATATTCGGCGCATGACGATTTTTTGACACAGAGAGACCGGAAAAACCTTTGACAACAGACTCGGCGGACGATACTCCTCATGACGATGTGTCACGAATCAGCACTGTCATAAAAATGACTAAGAGCACCTATGCAAGCCCTTCCCCTTGATCAAAAAATCGGCCAGCTCTTCCTTGTCGGCTTTGCCGGCGAAGCTCTCGCTCCCGGCCATCCGCTGGCAACCGATATCGCCGAAGGCCATCTGGGCGGCGTGATTCTCTTTGATCGGCTGGTGGCTCATGGGACGCATACCAATAATATAGTGGACGCGGAACAGGTGGCCGAACTGACCGCGACCCTGCAGAATCTGGCCGGCGGGAAGCTCCTTATTGCCGTCGACCAGGAAGGCGGCCGGGTCAGCCGCTTCAAAAAGAAAAGGGGGTTCCCGGAGACGCCCGGAGCTGCCGTCTTGGGCGGCGCGACTGACTGCACACTCACTGTAAACAGCGCCCGGCAAACCGCCCGAATGCTCAAGCGAGCAGGAGTGAATTTCAATCTGGCCCCGGTGGTCGACCTCGATGTCTACCCGGAAAATCCGATCATCGGCCGATACGGTCGCAGCTTTTCCGCGCAGGCCAGCGTCGTTGCCGCCCATGCCGCGGCCTGGATCGCCGAACACCGGCTGGAAGGCATCGGCTGCTGTATCAAACATTTTCCCGGCCACGGCAGCTCCCGCGCCGATTCCCATCTGGGCTTCGTCGATATCACCGACACCTGGCAGGAGGAAGAACTGGAACCCTACCGGCTATTGCTGGACAAAGGGCCGGCTCCTGCAGTGATGGTCGGCCATCTGTTCCACAAGAAGTTCGATCCACTCTATCCGGCGACCTTGTCGGCGGCGACGCTCCGGTCGCTTTTGCGGGGCAGTTTAAACTTTCGCGGGATGGTCGTATCCGACGACATGCAGATGAAGGCGATCACCAGTCGTTACGGTCTGGCGGAAGGCTGCTGCCGGGCACTCGCCGCAGGCGTCGATCTGCTTATCGTCGGCAACAACCTCGATCACGATCCGCATATTTTCAACACCCTGAAAGCTGCCGTCCTGGCTGCGGTTGACCGGGGGGAATTGACGGAAAAGAGAATAGATGAGGCATGGAGCATCATCCGGAATTTCAAAAAAAGATTAGTACCTTAGAAATTCATTTCGTGTTATTTTTAGAAAGAATTTCGTGAAGGTACTTATCCCGTTTATCGGGGCTGGGGGAGAGAACGATGCAGCAGGATTATGACACCCCGACCACCCATTCGCTTGTGGTCGGCTATCTTATGTGGATTTTGGGATTTCTTGGGGCGCACCGTTTCTACTACGGCAGACAGCTCTCGGGAACACTGTACTTTTTTACCCTGGGGCTGCTGTTTATCGGCTGGATCGTCGATCTTTTCCTCATCCCCGGCATGAACCGCGAGGCCGACATCCGTTTTCATAAAGGGCCGATCGATTTCAACATCGCCTGGCTGCTCCTCGCCTTCCTCGGCCTGTTCGGGATTCATCGGATGTATATGGGGAAATGGCTCACCGGCCTGCTGTATCTTTGCACCGGCGGCCTGCTGGGCGTGGGATACATCTACGACCTGTGGACCCTAAACGACCAGATCAGTCTGGCGAACGGCATGCACCGGGAAATGCGCTGATAATGCTTCGTTCTTCCTGAAATCGGCCGAAATTATCCCAGGAATTTTCCGACGATATTGGACAGTTCGCGCATGCTGATGGGTTTCATGCAGTATTCGTTGATCCCCGCCTCAAAGGCGGCATCCTTGGAAACCTGGTCCGAGTAACCGGTAATGAGGACGATGGGGATATCCGGTCGGTATACTTTGACCTTTTCACTCAGTTCGAGACCGGTCAGTTCCGCCATGGTCAGATCGGTGATGAGGAGATCGAACCGGAAGGGATCCGTGGCAAACAGTTCGATCGCCTCCCTCGGCGAAGTCTTGCCCACCACAGTGTAACCAAGACTCTGCAGGATCTCCCCCGTCACCTGCACCACCTGTTCCTCGTCGTCGACCAGGAGAATATTACCCGAGCCGCTCTTCAAGTCGCCTAACGAGACAATCTGCTCGATTGCCGTTTCCTTTTGGGCAACCGGCAGGAAAACCCTGAAGATCGAACCCTTACCGATCTCGCTTTCGACTTTGATGAAGCCGCCCTGCCGGCTGACGATGCCGTGGACCATGGCCAGCCCCATGCCGGTGCCGCTGGTCTTTTCCTTGGTGGTGAAATAGGGTTCGAAGATTCGGTCGAGCATCTTCTCCTCGATGCCTGTCCCGGTGTCGGCTACGCTCAATTCCAGCCAGTCGCGACCGTCCCCGGAGGGCGCTGCCAGCCCCAGTCTGACCTTCAGCATGCCGTGTCTGCCTGCCATGGCATGGGCGGCGTTGGTGCACAGGTTGATAAGCACCTGATGTATCTGCACCGGGTCGATGAATACCCGGCCGCAGTGTTCGTCGATCTCCTCGCTGATGACGATGGTGCTGGGGAGGGTGGACCGCATCAGCTTCATCACCTCTTTGACAATGGGATGAACGTAGAGCAGGACCTCTTTCTTTTCGATGCTCCTGGAGAAAGTCAACACCTGTTCCACCAGCGATTTGGCCCTCTTGGCCGCCTTCAGAATCTCTTCCAGATAATCGTACACCGCCTGATCGCCAAAGCCGTCCTGTTTCATCTTCAGGCGGATGATCTCGGTATACCCCATGATCGGTGTCAGGACATTGTTGAAGTCATGGGCCACGCCGCCCGCGAGCGTCCCGATGGCCTCCATCTTCTGGGTATGCCGCAGCTGCCGCTCGAGCCGGTATTGTTCCGTCACATTCTGGGCAATACCGATTATGGCGCAAACCTTGCCGTAGCGGTCCTTGACCGGCGAAGCGGTTATATCGAATACCGTTTCATCGCCGTCCGCCCCGAAAATACCGGTTCGCTGGGTGGTCCGTTCGATGGCACCGGAGGTGAGACATCGTTGAAAGGCGCAGTGAGAGCATTTCTCACTTTTAGAACAGAAGATTTCGTGACAGCTTTTGCCGAGGGCATCCGGATACCGCTTATGCGTCTCTTTGTTGATCCATTGCGCCTTCATGTCGCGGCCAAAGAGGATCAAGATTCCGTTGAAGCCTTCGACGATCGCTTTTTTCTGTGCCTCGCTCTCGAAAAGTGCGTCGAGTATTTCCTGTTTATTGTTCGAGTCCAAGGTTATCGCTCGTGCTTGCGGGTTGGACAGGTGCGACCCTTCATGAATCTGCCTGTCTTTTATAAAACACAGTTACATCACCTGATTGTATCATCTCCCTTACCGTAAACCAAACAGTATTGCAGGGAGGGCAAAATAGCCAGCTCTCTCTGTTGCCCAAGTTGCCTGAAGGAGCGATCTCCTTGACTCTTGCCGGCACATTCATTATTACTTTTCCTGCCGGTGTTGACCGGAATAAAACTCTTTACCACGAAGGATCCCGCAATGATACTGCGAACTGACAAGCTGCCGCCGGATCTGCCGGAGCGGCCGGAAATACACTATCCCTGCACCTGGGTCTATAAGGTCATCGGCGAGAACAGCACCCTGCTTCATGATATCATCGTGGCCGCCTGCGCCCCCTTACCGGTGTTGGTGACCCCTTCCCACACAAGTTCCAAGGGAAAGTATCACAGCCTCAACGCCGAACTCCTGATACCAGACGAGAGTTCCAGGCTGAAGATCTACGAATCCCTGAAAAACAATCCTGCCGTTAAAATAGTCCTGTAACGGAAAAGCGAAAAGATGAAAACTGAAACAACCCAACAAAAATCGCAGCTCCTGACCGTACTCCGCGAGGCTGTCGGTATTGTCCAGATGGTTCTGTTTAAGGAGCTTCGCGCAAGCCTCGCCAGGAAGATGCCGGATCTGGACGGGACCCGGCTCTCCCTCCTGGCCGGTTCCATCACCAATGAAGTCTTCGGCACCCAGAACCCCGAAGAAAAGTTTGCCCGCTTCCGCCAGGAGAACCGGGCTGTCATCGAGCAGGAACTGCTGAGCCTGAAATCGGAGATACCGCAGCTCTGCGAGAGTGTGACCGACGCCCTGCGCATCCAGACCCTCTGCGATCGTCAGCAGGGCATCGACTCTTCTCAGGTCCTGACCCGGGCGAAAGAATTCGGCATTCTGGCGGAAGACCGGGAGGTTCCCTTACCTTCTTCCTTCATGAAGATGATCCGGGAACTTGGCGAACAGCACCGGCTGGTCATCCCGCCGGCCCAGATCACCCCAGCCCAGGACACGCCGCTGGTGCATTGATGTAGGGCGAAAAAATTTTCCGCCCGGCGGAATATTTTTCGCCCCACATCGTCGGGCGGTTTAGCGCACCCGGACCCGGACCACCCCGCGCACCGAGTTGCATAGAAAAACTGCCTCCGCCGTCCTGACGTCCCGCTCGGTCAGCACCTGCTCGACCACCCGCACCTCCGGGTCCGCCAGCAACCGGCCGCGCATCACCCCCGGCAACAGTCCGCAGAAAACGGGAGGGGTTTTGAATTCGCCGTCGGCGAATATCACAACATTGGTTATGCATCCCTCCGTCACCTCGCCCGACTCATTAAAGAATAGAGAGTCATACAGCCCTTGGGCCCGGGCCGCTTCATAGGCTTTATTGAAGAGACCGCGCATGGTGGTTTTATGGAAACACCACGGAGTTTTGGTATCCACCGGGCTCTGGCAGAAATCTATCGCCGGCAGCTCGTTCTCCGCAGGGCTCGGCTTTTTGGGAAGTGCCATAGACACCGGGGGATCACACGCCGCAGCGGCATGGGAGAGACGTCCGTCCTTGGCCAGAACGAGCCGAATCCGGCAGCAGCCCGGCGAAAAAGTCTTTGCCAGCTCCTGCAAAAAGGTGGCGGCTCTCCCTGTATCGCAAGCGAATTTGAAAAACTGCGCCCCCTCTTCGAGCCGCCGGAGATGTTCTTCCAGGAAAACGTAGCCCTGCCCGTGCTGCCAGAGGAGCGTTTCAAAGAGCTGGAATTCCGGCTGGGCATGGGTTAAAAAACGTCCCTTCAGGAGCGACTCCCGCCATTCCTCTTCCGGCACGGAATCGTGGGTTATGCCGGCACCGATCCCCATTTCTCCGCTTTTGCCGTGCAGCCTAACGGTGCGGATGGGGACGTTGAAGACGGCTGTCCCATTCGGGGCGAAATAACCGATGGCACCGGTATACACGCCACGCCGGTCTTTTTCCAGCTCGTCGATGATCTGCATGGTTCGGATCTTCGGTGCCCCGGTGATGGAGCCGCAGGGGAAGAGAGCCCGGAACAGCTCGGTGAGCTGAAGCTCTTTCATGGCCGCCGCCCTCGCTTTAGCCTTGACTGTCGACGTCATCTGCAGGAGGCTCTCGTAGGACTCGACATTAAAAAGCGAATCGACATACACCCGGCTGCCGCCCCCCCCGCGCCCGTTCACCAACCGAGCCAGGTCGTTGCGCAACAGGTCGACTATCATCACGTTTTCGCTACGATTTTTGATGTCATTCTGAAGATACTGGATGTTGCTTCTTTCTTCCTGGCTATTCCTGCCACGTCCGGCCGTCCCTTTCATCGGCCGGGCGGTTATCTCGTCACCAGCTTTCCGAAAAAACAGCTCCGGCGAAAAAGATAAAATCCGTTCCTCCCCATGGCGAATGTAGGCACCGTAGGCCACGGATTGATTTCTGCGCAGGACCTGGTACAGCCTCTCGGCTGAGCCCTGGAAGCCAAAGAGCAGCTTCATGGTATAGTTGACCTGGTAGGTATCCCCGGCGGCGATATAGTCTCTTACTACCTGCAGGGCGTCGATGAACTCCTCTTTGGTCATATTGGCGTGGATGTTCTCGATCAGGAAATCGTCCGGAATACGTCCGGCAGCAGAATCCTTAAAGGGAAAGTTGTTTTCCCCCGTAGAGTGGTCAAACCTCAACGGTTTTAAAAAAACCCCGAGATCTGCAAGGGTCGTCCCGCGATCGGCAAACAGTTCACTGTCTCCGGCAATACCTCCTTCCAGCATCGCGCCGAATTCATAGCCCACCCATCCGGCGAGATACAATCCATCCGTCAACCGTTGCTGGAGAGCTTCAAGATAGTCGAGGGGGTTGTCCCCACCCCGGCATACCAGCCGGTCAACCGGGTTAAGAAAAAGTAAAGATTCGACATTTTCATGGTCGGGACGGGATGTATCGAGCAAGACAAACTCTTCCTGCCGGGCCAGAAAGCTCAGCATGCAGGCCAGCTCCGAATCCTGGATTCTCACCATTGCTATATTCCTTTAAGCCTTTGTCATAAAAGCAACTTCACGAAAAAATAGCCCGAGCTTCCGGCCGTCCCCACAAAGTCACAAAAACCGGCAATGGAGCCAAGCAGGAAGCGGCTCTGCTCTATCGCCTTGGCAGCAAAAACGATCCGTCTCATGGTGATTCCTCTGATACCCTACAATTCCCGAAGTGACAAGAGCCTGACTATTATTTGGTTTTACTTATAATACCAATCAACATTTCTCATTCATTGCAGCGTCCTGCAAAGTCGCATATAGTAGGCGAACGAAAAATCTCGCTGAAATGGTTGTAATTCAGTGAATCTTCGACTACATTACCCGGGGATTTTCCTCGATCCCCGCAACCATTTAATACTATTTTACCGGTTTTCGCCACGTTGCTGGCATAACTCAAGTAATAATAAAGGAGAACAAATCATGTCGCGAAAGATGGTTACAATTGACGGCAACCAGGCCTGTACGCATGTTGCCTACGCTACAAGCGAAGTTATCACTCTCTACCCCATCACGCCATCTACCCCACTGGCTGCTGAGGCGGACTCCAAATCGGCTGCTCTCCAGAAGAATATCTGGGGGACCGTCCCCGTGGTAAATCAGATGCAGTCCGAAGCCGGTGTTGCAGGCTCGATTCATGGTTCTCTTACCACCGGCGCCCTGTGTACGACCTTCACCGCCTCCCAGGGCTTGCTGCTGATGATCCCCAATATGTACAAGATCGCCGGCGAACTGACCCCGACCGTCTTCCATGTCACCGCCCGGGCTATTGCCTGCCAGGGACTTTCGATCTTCGGCGACCATGGCGACATCTATGCGGCAAGACAGACCGGCTGGGCCATGCTTGGTTCTCAGAATGTCCAGGAAGCTATGGATATGGCACTGATTTCGGTGCAATCCACCCTTGCTTCCCGGATTCCCTTCGTCCATTTCTTTGACGGTTTCCGCACCTCCCATGAGATTCAGAAGATCGAGGAAATCGGTTTCGATAAGATGAGCGCCATGATCGACGAGGAGTTGATTTTCGAGCATCGCCACCGGGCGCTTTCTCCCGACCATCCGACCATCCGCGGCACCGCCCAGAACCCGGATGTCTATTTTACCGGCCGTGAGACCGTCAACAAATATTACAATGCAGTGCCGGCTATCGTGCAGGAGACCATGGACAAGTTTGCCGGTCTCACCGGCCGTCAGTATCACCTCTTCGATTACCACGGCGCCCCGGATGCGGAAAACGTCATCGTCATGATGGCTTCCGGCTGTGAAACCGCTGCCGCCACCATCGATCATCTCGTTTCCCAGGGCGAGAAAGTCGGTATGGTCATAGTCCGCTTGTTCCGGCCCTTCGACTGCAAGGCCATGGTCAATTGTCTGCCCGCGACCGTTGAAAGAATCACCGTGCTCGACAGGACCAAGGAACCGGGCGCGTCAGGCGAGCCGCTCTACCTCGATGTCCGGGCCGCCGTCGGCGAAGCCGCCGATACCAACACCACCATCTATCCGCCGATCATTCTCTCGGGACGCTACGGTCTCGGCTCCGCCGAATTCACTCCGGCTATGGTCAAGGCGGTATTCGACAACATGAAGGTCATGGCGCCGAAGAACAAGTTCTGTGTCGGACCGCATGACGATGTGACTTACTCCAGCCTGAATTACGATTCCTCCTTTAATATCGAGGGTCAGGATGTGTATCGGGCGATGTTTTACGGCCTGGGTTCCGACGGTACCGTCGGCGCCAACAAGAATACCATCAAGATTATCGGCACCGAGACCGAGAACTCCGCGCAGGGCTACTTCGTTTATGACTCGAAGAAATCCGGCTCGATCACCACCAGTCACCTTCGTTTCGGCAAAAACCCGGTTGTCGCCCCGTACCTGATCAATAAGGCCAATTTCATCGCCTGTCATAACTTCACTTTCCTTAACCAAGTCGACATGGTCGGAAATCTTGAGGAGGGCGGAACCTTTCTGCTGACGACCAATTTCAATAAGGACACTGTCTGGAATGAACTGCCGGCGAAGGTCCAGCAGGATCTCATTGCCAAGAAAGCCAAGTTCTATATCATCGACGCCGTATCTCTCGGCCTGGCCCTTGGCCTTGGCGCCCGCATCAATATGATCATGCAGACCGCCTTTTTCCTGATCTCCGGCATCCTTACCCAGGAGCAGGCTATCGAGGCTATCAAGAAGGCTATTAAGAAGACCTACGGCAAGAAAGGCGACAAGGTCGTCGAGATGAACTACGGCGCGGTCGACGCAGCGGTCAAGAACATCACCAAGGTCGAATTGGGAACCACTGTCGACGGCAAGGCGATCCCGCCGGTCGTTCCGGACAATGCCCCGAAATTCGTCAAAGAGGTCACTGCCCGGATCATCGAGGGCAAAGGCACCGAACTGCGGGTCTCGCAGATCCCGGCCGACGGTACCTGGCCAACCGGCACCACCCAGTATGAAAAACGCAACATCGCCGTTTCCGTGCCCCGCTGGCTGCCGGAAAACTGCATCCAGTGCGGTCAATGCTCGCTGGTCTGCCCACATGCCTCCTGCCGGATCAAGATCGTGCCGGAAGTAGTCGGGGCACCGGAGTCCTTCGTTGCCAAAGACGCCGTCGGCAAGGACTTCAAGGGCCGGAAATTCGCCCTGCAGATCTTCACCGAAGACTGCTGCGGCTGCACCCTCTGCGTCAGCGTCTGCCCGGCCAAGACCAAGGCCCTGGAGATGATGCCGAATTCCGATGAAGTCCGACAGGTACAGTCGAAGAACGTCGAGTACTTCCTGAACCTGCCGGAGATCAACCCGGCCGACGTCAGTCTCACCACTGTGAAAGGCAGCCAGCTCATGCGGCCGCTCTTCGAGTTCTCCGGCGCCTGTGCCGGCTGCGGCGAGACACCCTATATCAAGCTCATCTCGCAGCTGTTCGGCGACCGCATGTACATCGGCAATGCGACCGGTTGTACCTCCATCTACGGCGGCAACCTGCCCACCACGCCCTACTGCAAGCGTGCCGACGGCCGCGGCCCCACTTGGGCCAACTCGCTATTCGAGGATAATGCCGAGTTCGCCGCCGGGATGCGCACCACGGTCAATAAAATGGGCGCGCAGGCTACCGAGCTTCTGACCGCAGCCGCAGCCGCGGGGATTGTCAAGCAGGAATTGGCTACCGCCATTCTGGCCGCAGACCAGAGCACCCAGATGGCTATCGAGGCTCAGCGGGCCAGGATAGATGAGCTAAATGCAGTCCTGCTCAAGAACAGCGATCCTATTGCCCGCCGACTCCTCCACCTCACCGACTTCCTGACTAAAAAATCCGTCTGGGCCTTCGGCGGCGACGGCTGGGCCTATGACATCGGCTACGGCGGACTCGACCATGTCCTGGCCTCCGGCGAGAATGTCAATATCCTTGTCCTCGACACCGAGGTGTACTCCAACACCGGCGGACAGATGTCGAAATCAACTCCCCGTGCGGCTACCGCGCAGTTCGCCGCCGGCGGCAAAAAGATGCCTAAGAAGAACATGGGTGTGATCTTTGCCACTTACGGCAATGTCTATGTCGCCCAGATCAGTCTCGGCGCCAATCCGGCACAGGCAATCAAGGCCATCGCCGAGGCCGAGGCCTATGACGGACCGTCCCTCATCATCGCCTATGCGCACTGCATCAACCACGGCATTAATATGGCCTTGGGTCTTGAACAGCAGAAGAAGGCGGTGGCTTGCGGACATTGGCCGTTGTACCGCTTCAATCCGCAACTGGAAGCACAGGGCAAAAATCCGCTGGTCATCGATTCGAAAGAACCGACTATCAGCTTCGAAGAGTATGCACTCGCCGAAAACCGTTATCGTATGTTGAAGCGGGTCAATCCGGGCATGGCTGATCAACTCCTGGCCGAATCCCAGAAGGATGATCTGAAAAACTGGAAGTTCCTCAAGAGCCTGGCCGTCGCCCTGGAACCGGCAGCGGAGGAAGGAACCCAGAACTAACTACTGTAATGTATCCCTCTCGATTCCCTAAGAATGGGAATCGAGAGGTGCAACTCAGAGTTCCGCAATAAAAAAGGGCCGAGTGGAATCTTCCACCCGGCCCTTTTTATTGCATCTTTTTCTTGCTGCTATTTATTCTCGACCCTCGTTTCGGCTTTCTTACGCTCCGTCTCCGCCTTCAACTCTTCGTATTCCTTGATCGACTGCAGAACGGACTCATCCTGCCGCATCTTGATCTCCGCAATCTTTGCCTTGACCTTCTCCGGTTTAATTTTCATAACCTGAGCGCCGAACAGTGTTGCCGCCAGATATTTGAAGGAAAAGAGCATCAGTTCGACATCGTCTTCCTTGATTTTCGCAACGGTCTCTTCGTCGATTTCATAGGTATCGAGGAACGAGCTTTCGAATACGAACTTACGGAAGGTGGCGATATCGGTGGAAGCCATGAAAAACATCCGCTTGGCCTGCTCCGACAGGGTTGCCTGATGGCCAAAGGATTTTCGACGCATGACAAGACGCAGCCATTCCTTGTTCATCTCATCCCTGACATCGACGCCCTGATCGGCTCGCCACTCCCGGATGGTCCATTCCTTGTCTTCTTCAAAGCCCTTGCAATGATCTTCCCGGACAATAAAGAAAAACTTCTCTTCCCCGGAGGTCTGTTCATTGCCGTCCGCATCCCTGCTGCCGCCTTCATGGAAATCGGCCATTCCCACCGGATAGTACCGGCAGGCACTCGGCCGATCGGTATAGACGGTGCAGCCCTCAGGGGTGACGAAAGGACACTTGTTGTCTTCCTCCCGCAGCTTGAGCATTACCCCCGGCATGTCGGTTTTTTCCAGGTAGGTCGGCTGGGTGTACTTGTGGAGGAATTCATAAGCCGGGATGTCCAGCCGCTTGGTCAACTGCAGAATATCATAGGGAGTAAGCACAATCTTTATGCCACCGCAACAGGCAGTAAAACATCGTACCCCAGGATGGCAGCGAAACTTGAGTTTGCTGTCGAGCGTTAATTTTACCGGGACAATGGACGATGGATTTTTTTCCTTGCCGAAGATGGTCTTCGTGGTGCTTTCTACTTCCTTAGTCATGTACATCACCTGAAAAATTATTAAATCGAATTTCCGAAAGGGAAAAGTTGCTTTTTATGCAGTCTCCCATATTAAACATCGCAGCCTGATGTGTAAACCTATTTCACCATATGGCGGATGCTTTGTCGCACAGCAAAATGAGAAGATGGGCCGTGTCGCTGATTCGCACTCCCGTTCGTGCTTATCCCTTGCAGTTTTGGTTTTTTCTTAATATAAGTCACCTTGCTTATTGTTATGATTTTCTACTCAGTATACCGGGCAGCCGGTAGAAAAAGGTTTGAAAGAATGAAATTGTTCAGTCGTCCGATCGATTTGACCGGTGTCAGTACCGTTGTGTATCACCTTCCAGATGGTCCCGCACTCGCCCTGAAGATTGAAGGCATCGAGGAATATCTTGATCTCGAGCTCGAACTCGGTCATGTGTGCGATACTTCCGACATAGACGGGGTGCTCCATTTTTTCCCCAAAGGCAACGCCTGATTTTCTAGGAGCCGTTACGAACTAAGCAGGCCATTTTTCACCCATTCGTTATGGTTCCTTAGACCGTTTCGATTACCTTGGCCATGTTATTTTTTGACAACGGCTTAGCCCTTAACCTGTAACCTTTTCTGTCATGCCGGCAAAAAGGCCGAGGTACTTACCCGATCTCCTCTGCGACAGCCATGTCCACACCCGTTTCTGTGGTCATGCCACTGGCGAAATGGAGGAGTACGTCCAGGCAGCCATCAGCCACGGCCTCAGGAAAATAGTCTTTCTCGAACACATGGAGGAAGGAATTCTCACGCAGGCCAAAACCTGGCTTTCGGAGGAGGATTTCGATCGCTATTTTGTCGAAGGCAGGCGGCTCCGGGAGCAGTACGGTTCACAGATCGAAATCGGCCTGGGAGTTGAGTGCGGCTACAACGAAGGTCATGGCGAAGCACTGCTCACCCGCCTGGGAAAACGCCAGTGGGACCGGATCGGGATTTCCTGCCATTTTATAAAACTCCCCGGCGTCCCTGAGCATCTCAACATGTTCAGCAAGCAGGCGGAGAATATCGACTTGGCCCGCCGGTTTGGTCCCGAAAGAATACTTGATCGGTATCTCGCCCTCCTGCACCAGGCGATCCGGCAGTTGCCTGGGACGTTCGTCTGCCACCTCGACGCTGCCCTGCGGCGTGTCCCGGGAATCACCCTCACCGCCGACCATTACCGAATGATCGACGGGCTGTTGCGGACGATGAAAGAGAAGGGCATGGCCCTCGAACTCAATACCTCGGGCCTTGACATGCGCGGCGAGCCTTTCCCTACCAGACGAATACTGTCGATGGCGCTGGCCTGCGACATCCCGCTGGTGCTTGGTTCGGATGCCCATAAACCGGCCGACGTCGCCCGGCATTTTGCCGATATAGCCGGTTTTATCCCTAGCCCTTTAGAATCTTGTCCATAGCCGCGCCGAGACTTTTGGCGTTGAACGGCTTGTGCAGGATGGAGTTGACGCCTGCGGCAAGGGCAGCATCGTTGTCCTGACTCTCGTTCTGGGTAGTGACCATGATGATCGGCAGGATCTTGGCATCGTATTTTTCTCGGATCTTTTCGGAAAGCTGAATGCCGGTCATCTCCGGCATATTGAGATCGGTCAAGACCATCAGCGGCTTTTCCGTCCGCAGCCACTCCACTGCCGAGGCGGGGAACTCGAACAGCACCGGGTCATAGCCCAGTTCATGGAGAGTGGCCTTGTAGATATTAAGGATCATCCGCGAGTCGTCGACCGCTACCACCTTCGGCCGCACCCCCTGTTCCTCTTCACCGGTAATCTTCTTGGCAAAGTCGTTTTTCCCCGCCTGCACCAGCAGCTTGTGGTAATGGTCCCGAATATCCTTGTGGGTATGCGGGAGATAGATCAAAGCCAGTTCGACGAACACCTCGTCGTCGGCGAGAAAAAGAAAGACGTTGTCAACCTGGGCGTTGACGATGATCTTGGCGATATGCCGGGCCTCCTTCTCCGGGCCACGCAGCAGGTTCTTGGTACCCGCACCAAGAATCGACGAAAAATTGCGGTCGATCGCCCTCGCCGCAGCAATGCAGACATGATCCTCCGGATCGGTCAAACCTGCCGTCAGCGTGTAGGCGCCTTTTTTCAGTGGTAAAAGTGCGAGTGCCTCGTAGGCGGCAAACCGCACGTTGGCGCTCTTCGGCTCATTGCTGAGCAGCTTGCGGATGGGGATAACGGCCGATTCGTCGCCGATATCGCCCAGGACATTCATGGTGTGGATGCGCAGATCGGGGTCGTCGTGCAGCAGGTTTTCGATCAGGATCGGCACCGCCTTCGGGCCGATCCGCACCAGTTCGGTCTTGGCAAAGGTCCGCATGTGGGCATAGTGAGACCTGAGGGTATCGTTCAGTTTTTCCAGGGAAATTTGATCCTGCACCTGGGAGAAGATGGAGAGGATCAGGTAATCGATCTCGTTATCGGTGCCCATCCGTTCAGCCAGTCGATGCATCGCCGAAGGAGTCCCGACCTGACCGAGCGCCTGAACCGCAGCGATGATCAGCTCGCGGCTGGCGGCATAGAGGTAGTCGGTCAAGGTATTGATCGCTTCCGGATCGCCGATCAGACCTAGGCTTTCGATGATGTTCAGAATCTCCGCATCGTCTTCCGAGGCGGCAATCAGCTCGAGAAGGACCGAGGTTGCTTCCTCAAGCCGCAACTCCCCTACCAACCGGATGAGTTCCGATTTGTCTTCGATGGTCGGAGAACCAAGGAAGGCGATCAGCTTATCGGGATAGGCGAGAAGGATCGAGAGCATGGTTTCGCGGATAATCGGCATCTCCTCGGCCACCTCGGCCTGATGTTTCAGGAGATAAATAAAGAGCGGGACGGAAAATTCGGCATCGGCTCGGGTCAGATAATAGATCAGCCTGTTGCGGGTCTTCAGGTCGACATCCCTGATATGCGCCAAAACGAGTTGCCCCTTGAGCAGATCCCCGGTTTTGATGTTATCCTGGATTTCTTCGATCATGTGTTGCGGATTCAGGTCAGCCATAAGAATTTTGCTCACTCCTTCGCCAAAAAAATACTTTTCTGAACAGAACGAATTTCCGGATCTCTCAATGCCTTAATAATATCATGCGAAAAAGCCGTTTGTCGAATTTTAGGATCCATCGACTGCCATTTCTTGCCGAGCCATGCGCCGGCCTCAACCGACGCACGCTATTGAACAAAAGCCGTTACTTTACCGGCAGCCAGTCTGCTCCCATCCGCCTGATGACGTTGAAGCCTCCCGGCAGCACCAGATTGTTGGTGAGGCCCACATGATCGAGAAAGACCTGGACCTCAAACGACCTCGAGCCGGCATTGCAGAAGAGTATCAAGGTCTTGTCGGCCGAGAGTTCGAGATACCTGTCCCGCACCTGTTCGTAGGGCAGCGAACACCAGAGGCCGCTGCCGAACCGTTCGACAAAGGGCGTCGCCTGCTTGGGATGGCGAACGTCGACCACCTGCCAGTTCGGATGCGTACCAGGATCGGCCATCCAGGCATAAAACTCCTCCATAGTGATCTGCCGCATCCGTCCGTCACAGAGATTGTCGGCGATATAGGCCGCGGCGTTGATCGGATCGATGGCTGAGGAGAACGGTGGGGAATAGGCCATCTCGATATTGCCGAAATCGTCGATGGTCGCGCCGGCCGCAATTGCCACGGCCGCGGCATCGATTCTGGTCGACAGGGCATCGTTCATCGGCCCGGTCCCTTGAAAGCCAAGCACCTTCCTGGTCTTGCGATCGAAGATCAGCTCCAGGCAGACGATATCCTGACCGGGAAAGAAATGCGCCCGGTCAGAGGGCGAAGAAAGGGTGAAATCCGCGGCAAAACCCTCGGCGCGGGCGGCAGCAAGGCTGAGGCCAACGGAGCCGATGGAAAGCTCGAAGGCCTTCAAAATAAAGCTGCCGACTCCGCCTTTGAAGGTGGAAGGGATGCCGGCCATATTGTCGGCTGCCACCCTGCCCTCCTTGTTGGCCATGCTGCCGAAGGGCGCCACGAACCGCCTGCCGGAAACCAGATGGGCGATCTCGACGCAGTCGCCCGCTGCATAAATATCGGGATCGGAGGTCTGCATCCTGGTATTGACCACGATTCCGCCGGTCTTGGAAACCATGAGACCCGCATCCCGGGCCAGATCCGCCCGCGGCCGGACACCCGCCGCCATGATCACCAGATCGGCATCAAGCATCCTCTTGCCGGTGCGGACGCCTACTGCCTTGCCGCCTTCGACGACGATCTCTTCCGCAGCTTCGCCTAAGAATACCTCGACGTTATGGTCGCGCAGATGCTTTTCGAGAATCGTCGCCAGCGGCCAGTCGATAATGCGGGGCAGCAGCTGGTCCGCGTATTCGACGATGGCGGTTTCGATTCCCCACAAGTCGGTAAGGGCTTCGGCCATCTCGATGCCGATGGCCCCGCCGCCTATAACCACCGCCTTCCCGACCTTGCCCTTACCCAGCCTCTCCTTGATGGCCACGGCCTTATGCAGATCGCTGATAGTGAAGACGCCGTCCGCTGTATTGCCGGGGATGGGGAGAATCACGGGCTGGCTGCCCGTGGCGAGCAGCAGGGTATCGTAGGGAATGTCGCTCCGCTTGCCGGTGGGCAGATCTTCGACCTGAACCGACTTCCGCGTCCGGTCGATAGAGAGAGCCCTGGTCGAGGTGAGCGTCTTGACGCCTTTTGCCTTGGCGAAAAAGAACTCGTCGCGCAGCATATGAAAACTCGTCGACCGCAGTTCCTTTTCATCGGCCACATCGCCCGAGACGTAATAGGGAATGCCGCAGCCGCCATAGGAAATGACGCTGTCCTGGTCGATGACCGTCACCTCGGCATCCGGCAAAAGACGTTTAACCCGACACGCCGCCTTGGGTCCGGCGGCAACTCCACCCACTATGACAATTTGCTTAGCCATTTTTCACCACCTCTTTGTCATCTATCTTTTGGTTCTGAAACGTATTTCTCCGCCTGAAAACAGGCACATGAATTATAGACATATGAACACTATCCCGTCCAAGATACAATATTTACTTCAGCGGCCCCTTCAGAATCTCCAGGCGCAGCCTGTGGCGCTTGTCAAAGAAGAGCAGACCTGACATCCAGATCGCCGAGATGACCCCGAACCCGGTGCCGGCGGCGATCAGGAACATAATCAGGATTTGGTATTTTACCGCTTCGACGGGCGGCGTGCCTCCGAGAATCTGGCCGGTCATCATCCCCGGCAGGCTGACCAGACCGGCGGCCGCCATGGAGTTGATGATCGGGATCATGCCGGTCCGCATGCAGTCGCTCCGCAGATCCCGGCTCGCCTCCTGCCAGGACTGGCCGAGCAGCAGGCGCTGTTCGATGACGCCGCGCTGTTTGTAGAGCTGGTCGGTCATCCGGTCCATGGCAAGGGATATGCCGGTCATGGTATTGCCGAGCAGCATGCCGAGCAAGGGAATCGCGTACTGCGGAGTATACCAGGGTTCTACCCGTATGATGACCAGAAGGGCCAGCGCCGTGACCGAAAAAGAAGAAACGAACATGGCGCCAAGGCTGAGGGTGAAACCGGAGATCCCGGCGATCTTGCGCTGCTGCCGGGCCCAGACCTCACGGCCGGCGGCGAGCAGCATGACGGTCGCCATGAGCAGGACCAAGAGCAGGCTGCCGCTCGCAAAAAGATAGCGCAGCACGAGGCCAATGAGGAGGAGCTGGGCCGTCATTCGGCAGCTGAACAGAATAATTTTCTTTTCCAGGCCAAGGCTCAGCAGCATGCTGAGAAGGGACAGTACAACCAGAAGAGATGCGGCGATGGCCAGATCGAAACTGCTGAGACTGATCACATTCATTCTTCCCTCTCCTGGTGCTCGGGAAAAGAAACGGAAACTTCAGTGAGGCCGTCCGTCTCCATCCGCAACACCCGGGAAGCAACCCGCTGCAGCTGGTCCGGATCGTGACTCACCCAGACCACCGCGGCGCCCGTCCTTTCCCGGTATTGCCGCACAAAATCTTCGAGCAGCCCGGTATGGTGGGCGTCCAGGGCCGAACTCGGCTCATCGAGGAGGAGAACCTGCGGCTCCTTCTGCAGGGCGCGCAAGAGGGCGAGGCGCTGCCGTTCCCCTGTCGACAGCCGACTGATCTCCCACCGTACCGCCTGCGGGTCAAGACCGAGAGCCGCAAGGTTCTTCAATAGATTACCGCCCTCTTCTTCTACTGCAAAATGGGCGCCGACCGTATCGTACCACCAGAAGGATTCGGCCGGCACCATGGTCACCCGGCTGCGCCAGGCCGGGGCCAAAAAACCGGTGCAGGCCTTACCATCCAGGAAGACCTCGCCGGTTGCGGGGATGAGATCGGTGATCGCCCGGAGCAGCTGACTTTTGCCGATCCCCGAGCGGCCGGAAAGCCCGACGCACTCGCCAGCCGCAACGATAAAGGAGAACGGCCCCTTGTCGAGAAAGCGGAGCTCCCTGACCTGAAGGCGAACGCCGCTATGCGACGGGCGGCATGGTGATGGTGAATTGGGTTCCATTCCCCTCTGCACTCTGCACGGAGATCTCAGCTCCGTGCATGTCAAAGATATTTTTGGCAATGGCCAGACCAAGGCCGGTGCCCTTATGCTTGTCGGAGAAGAATGGTTGAAAGATCTGTTCTACCTTTTCCGCCGACATCCCGACTCCCGTATCGCTGACAACCAGCTCCGCCCCCCCTGAGGCCGAAACTCTGGTGCTTACCTGCAGCCTGCCGCCCTCGTTCATGGCCTGCAGGGCATTCATCAGGATGTTGAGCAGCGCACGGTAGACCAGTTCCCGATCGAAATACCACGCCGGCAGGTCCGGGGCCAGATCGGTCACCAGTTCGATGCGCTGCCGCTTCAGCTCCGGCGACAGGAATTCGAGCAGCTTTCTGATCACCTGATTGATATCGCCCCGTTCCAGTTTCGGCTGCTGGGGCCTGGCAAAATCCAGGAATTCGACGACAATATTATTGAGCCGAACAGTCTCGTCGACCACTATCCTGGCCAGATGCTCGCTTCCCGGCGCCAGTTTGCCGATACGTTTTTCCAGGATCTCGGCGGTGCTGCGGACAATTCCCAGCGGGCTTTTGATCTCGTGGCTGACGGTGGCCACCATCGTCCCGAGATGGGCGAGCCTCTCGGCCTCGTTGAGCTTTTCTTCCAGCTTCAGTCTCTCGATCGCCCGTTTTTCGATAATCTCACCGGCCCGGGAGACAATCGAGCGAAGGACAAGAAAGAGAATGGCCATGACCACGCTGGAGACGATGATTATCCGGCCCTGCAGCTTGATGATATTCAGATAGTTGCCCGACAGGTCCTTTTCGATCTCGATGACCCCCATAATGAGATCATCCCCTTCGCCGGACTGCCGCACCTGCTTGAAGGGGATGAAGGTCTTCAGCTCGCATTTGACATCGGTCGTGATATTCAGGAAGCTGAGGACCGAGCCGCTGTAAGTGAGCAGAGAATTGGAAATGCCATTCAGCGCTTTTCTGTATTCCGCCGCGCCGATGTCCCTCTTGCCGACCAGTTCGGGCACGGTGGAATAGGAAATGATGTTCATACTCGAATCGTAGATAGTGACCGAGTCGATCTTCAAGCCTTGAATGACGCCCTTGACGATGTTGTCGAGCAGTTCGAACTGTTCGGGATTGCGCAGGGAGATGCCACCGTAACGGATGACGGTGGGCAGGACAAAACGGCGGAAGACCTGCTGATTGATATTTTCGGCGAGCAGCAGGGAATATTCCTCGTTCTGCTCCATCATAACTTTCCGGGCATTATCGGAAATAATCCAGGAAAGCAGCAGGGTGAATACCAGGATGACGCCGAGACTGGAAAAGGAGAAATACTTGACCAGCATGAACGGCTGCAGACCCGCTTCGACCTTCTGTCTGCGTACCGAATCGAGAGTCGGGGCCGTCTTCGTCCATCTAGCCATGACATTCC
>MGTI01000044.1:26197-30727 GCA_001799365.1 Desulfobacterales bacterium GWB2_56_26
CGGCTGATTCCGACAATGCTCAGTTGGCGTTCTTGCGCAGATAGGTCGGGGTTTCCAGATAATCGTCGTTCCAGTTGGGGGCGCCCCCGGTCTTCCCTTCCGGCGGATTCGAGGAACCCAGGTTGTCAAAGGAGTCAAAATTGGAACCGGGCAGCCGGGAGACGCGTGGATGGCGGTTCGGCGGGGCCGGTGCACCCTTGATCAGGTTGTCGGTATCTTTCGATGCAGGTTGCTTTTTTTTAATCGTGTCGGCCACCGGATTGATGGTCTCTTTCCTATCGATCGTTCCGCCCACGCCCGTGGCGATTACCGTCACCTTCATCTCCTCGCCCAGGGTATCGTCATAGAGTGCACCGATGACCACCTTGGCGTCGTCGTCGGCTTTTTCCTGGATGAGCGCCGATGCCTCCATGAACTCGGCCATAGTGAAGGTTTCTCTGGTGGCGGAGATGTTGATCAACAGGCCGCGTGCCCCGACAATGCCGGAATCCTCAAGGAGCTGGTTATCGATGGCCTTCTTGGCCGCCTCGGTGGCCCGGTTTTCACCGGACGCCGAACCCGAACCCATGATCGCCGGACCGACTTCCCGCATGACCGTACGCAGGTCGGCGAAGTCGGCATTGATGAGGCCGGGGACGTTGATCAGATCGGTAATGCCTTTTACTGCCTGCAAGAGGACATTGTCGGCCATCGCCAGCATGTCGGACAGCTTGCTGTTCTTCTGCATGATCGATAACAGCCGGTCGTTGGGGACGGTAATGATGGTATCGGCATATTTCTGCAGCTCCTGCCAACCCTCTTCGGCGTTACGCGAACGGAATTTGCCCTCGAAGCTGAAGGGTTTGGTGACGACCGCGACGGTCAGGGCGCCGAGCTCCTTGCTCGCCTTGGCGACGATCGGGGCGGCACCGGTGCCGGTCCCGCCGCCAAGCCCAGCAGTTACAAAGACCATATCGCTGCCCTTCAAGGCATCCCGCAGATTCTCCAGCGATTCCATGGCGGCCATATTGCCGGTTTCCGGGTCCGCACCGGCACCCAGGCCCTTGGTGATATTGGGGCCGAGCTGAATACAGACATCGGCTTTCGACTGATTCAATGCCTGTTTATCGGTATTAGCCGCAATAAACTGCACACCCTGCAGTTTATTGTCCACCATAGTGTTGATGGCATTCCCGCCGCCGCCACCGACGCCGATAACTCTTACGACTGCAACACTCTCCGATTCCGCCATCCTGAACGGCATGTCAACCCCCCTCAAATTCTTTTGTTTCCACCGGAATACGGTGATAACGCATGAATATTATTCCTAAACGAATATAGCACCATGCAGATGCCTCGCAAACAAAAAAGTCGCCTTCACATCATTTTTTTAAACCATTCCTTGACCCGGCTCACGACATTGACCTCCTGCCGGTTTACCGCATTCTGCTTCTTCCTGCCAAACAATACTAAACCAGCCGCCGTGGTGCAGCGAGGATTATTGAGTTCTTCGATCTTGCCGGTTAAGCCGGTCGGGTAACCGATCCGTACCGGCAGATCGAAAATCTGTTCGGCCAGCTCCGCCAGGTTGGTCAAGAGCGAGGTGCCTCCGGTGAGCACGATCCCGCCGTTGATCTTGGTCTTTTGGCCGGAGGCGATCAGCTCCCGATCGAGGATCTCAAGGATCTCGATGATCCTGGCCTCAAGGATATCCACCAGGACCTTCTGGGTGACCTTCCTCGGTTCCCGGTCGCCTACGGTGGGCACGTCAACCACCAGATTCGGCTTGATGACCGAAGAGATCGCCCCGCCGAAGTCCTCCTTCAAACGCTCGGCTTCCTGCAGGGGAGTGCGCAGGCCCACCGAGAGATCGTTGGTCAGGTTATGGCCACCGAGACCGATTTCGCAGGTATGACGGATGGTGCCGTCGTAGAAGACGGCCAGATCAGTGGTACCGCCGCCGATATCGATGAGGGCCACTCCGAGTTCCATCTCGTCCTTGCTGAGGACGGCATGGGCCGAGGCGATAGATTCCAGGACCAGCTCCGCCACTTCGAGACCGGCCTTGTTGCAGCAGGTCACAAGATTGTGGACGGCGCCGATATCCGCTGTGACAATATGGACGTTTGTGACCAGCCGCACCCCGGTCATGCCGATCGGGTTTTGGATGCCGGTATGGTCGTCGACCATGTACTCCTGCGGCATCACGTGGATGATCCGCTGGTTCTCGGAGATTTTCACAGTCCTGGCGGCGGCGATGACTTCCTCTATATCCACCTGTTTTATCTCGCGATTGTTGATGGCGAGAATGCCAGGGCTATTGAAGCCTTTGATGTGGTTGCCGGCAATCCCCACGTACACATAGACCGATCGCAGATCGCAGCCGGCCGATTCCTCGGCCAGCGCCACCGCCTGCCTGATCGAATTGACCGTGCTTTCGATGTTGACCACCACGCCTTTTTTCAAGCCCTTCGAAGGCACCGTGCCGACCCCGATCACCTCGACCCGGTTATCGAATACCTCGCCCACCACACAGCATATCTTGGTCGTGCCGATATCGAGACCGACCACCAGGTCACCCTGTTCCTGGCCGATATCAACCGTCGGTTGAACAATATCGAGTTCGTTGGTTACCGTTTTTGTATTATTATCATCCATTGTTATCTTCAACCCGAGCCGCCCTGGGCAACGAGCACCTTGTCGTTCAAGTAGTCCATCTGAATATATTCAATCTGCGAAAGCAGTTCCTTGGCGTTCGGCTTTTTATAGAGCGATCTGAGAACCTGAACCAAACGGGAATATTTCTGGTTAGTGTTACCACTTCCGAAGAAAATTGGAAATGGGTATTCAACCATATGTACTACGATTTCACCTACCTGATTGACGTGAATCTCAGAGATCGATTGGGCCGGCAGGTGCGGGTCGTTGTTGCCGACCTTCTTGAGAAAGGCCAATACTTCCGCAAGTGATTTTGCCCGCTGCTGTTCATCGGCAAGTTCCATGAGACCGGTGACAACCGGAAAATCAACATCCGCCCCGTGGATAACCGGCATCACCTGAGCCCCTTTCATATCAATATAATGAAGCGGCGCGTCTTGAGACCCCGGAGTGTTCAAAATAGCCACCGGAACATTTTCTTCTATGGTTATCCGAACGGTCGAGGGCCAATCCCTCCTCACCACCGCCCGTTTTACCCAATGCACAGTGCTCAACTGAGCCTCAATCCCGACAGTGTTCAGACCGATAAGACTGGTCTGGCGCGGGATGATGCCCGAGGCCTCCTGCAATTTATCCTTTGACACCATTCGGCAGCCTGAGATTTCAACATCGCCGACCTTGAAAAAGGCAATCGACTGAATTCCCTTGTACAGCCTCTCGGGGCCGTTCACCCCCCAGAACAGCGCAACGGCAACGACCGTCAGGAGAACGAATCCGGCGTACATTCCCGCCGGGCTTTTTCGGCCTGTGGGCCTCCCGTACCCTTCCGGCTGCTGCGCGCTTTTTTTCGCCAGAAAACGTTTCTTCAAGTTGGCCAGACGATGACGCCGGGCCTGGAACCGGCTCTGGTCTTCCGGCCCGGCATGGATTCGCACTTCGGTTTTTGCGTACGCATTCCGAGCCGGTTTCCTCCCGGTTAATCGCTCGACTATCTTTTTCAGGCCAAGGCGTTTCTTCATCATTTTCAGATAAAATGCACTTCGGGCTCCAGTTTGACGCCGCAGTCTTGGGCTACTTTTTCCTGAACGAGCTGCATCAGGCGAAGCACGTCGCCTGCCGTCGCGTTGCCGGTGTTGACCAGAAAGTTGCCGTGGCGCTCTGAAACCATGGCCCCGCCAATCTTGGTCCCCTTCAGCCCGCTGACCTCGATGAGGCGGCCGGCACTGTCATCGGGTGGATTCTTGAAAAACGATCCGGCGCTTTTGCCGGGAGGTTGTGCGGCCTTTCGCCGGTCCTGCAGCATCTTGCAATCCGCCTGTATGGCGGCGGCATCGCCGCGTCCCATGGCCAGCTCCACCCGGGCGACCACAGCCAGTCCCCGATAGTGCGCAAATCCGGGCCAGGAGCGGTAGGAAAAATCTAAATCCTGCCGCAGAATCCTCTCTTCCCGGTCCGGCGTCACGACCGTCACACTGCGCAGGACGGTTGCAATGTCTTTGCCCCAGGCGCCTGCATTCATAATGACGGCACCTCCTACCGAGCCTGGGATACCGCAGGCAAACTCCAATCCGGTGAGACCCTCCGTGGCGCACTGCAACGCCAGCCGACCAAGACTGCAGGCGCCGCCGGCCGTGACGGCGACCGTGCCGTCCTCTGCCGGCACTTCGGCTATCTGCTCGAAATCCCGGCCAAGCAGAACTATAACTCCGGCGAACCCTGCATCGCCGACCAGCAGATTGGTGCCTCGGCCGATGACCCGCCAGGGGATCCGCTCGCTTGTCAGAAAACTGAGCAGAGACTGCAGTTCATGGTGAGAATCGACCGTAGCTATCGCCTCGGCCGGTCCGCCGATGGCGAAAGAGGTATAGCGGTCAAGGGGGCAGGCCCATTTCA
>MGTI01000044.1:30768-30843 GCA_001799365.1 Desulfobacterales bacterium GWB2_56_26
CCATCCATGTCGTTAGTCCCTTCTTCTGCGCAGCAGGTCGAGCAGTTCCTCGCCGACCTTGACAATATTACCGGC
>MGTI01000044.1:30916-31259 GCA_001799365.1 Desulfobacterales bacterium GWB2_56_26
ATATAGCGGGTGTGCCGCTGGCCGTGTTTCACAGTCGCTTCCAGAAGGCTCTCGCTGGTCACGCCTTCGATGGGCTGCTCGCTTGCCGCATAGATATCGGTCATCACCAGGTAATCCGCCTTATGGAAGCAGGTCTGAAACTCCTTGAACAAGCCTTTCGTGCGAGTATAACGGTGGGGCTGGAACAATACGACCAGCCGTTTTTCCGGCCATGCCTGCTTGATGGCGGCAAGCGTCGCCCGGATTTCCGTCGGATGATGGCCGTAGTCGTCGACCACGGTGATCCCGTCAATCTCGCCCTTTTTCTGCATCCGCCGCTGCACCCCGGCAAAGGTGTGCAGGG
>MGTI01000044.1:31313-60766 GCA_001799365.1 Desulfobacterales bacterium GWB2_56_26
CCAGGGCATTGTAGACATTATGCAGGCCGGGCGGGGCGATATCGAGCTGGCCCAGTTCCCCCGCCGCATTCTTCACGGTGAAGTGCACCCGGCCGTCCTGCCAGGAGATGCCGTCCCCATAGAGATCAGCCTGCGGGGTCAATCCGTAGGTGATGATCCGCTTTTTAATGGAGGGCAGAATATCCGCTATATTCTCATCATCGAGGCAGACGATTGCCGCGCCGTAAAAAGGAATCTTGTCGATAAACTCCAGAAATGTCGCTTTGATGTGTTCCAGGTCCCGATAGTAATCAAGGTGCTCCAGGTCGATATTGGTCACCACCTCCACCACCGGCGAGAGTTTTAGAAATGAACCGTCGCTTTCGTCCGCCTCCGCCACCAGGAATTCCCCGGCGCCGAGTTTGGCGTTACCGCCCAGGGCATCGACTTTGCCGCCGATAACGATGGTCGGATCGAGTCCCGCGCTGGCCAGCATCCAGCTGACCATGGAGGTGGTCGAGGTCTTGCCGTGACTGCCGGCAATGGCGATGCCATATTTCTTCAGGCGCATCAGCTCGGCCAGCATTTCAGCCCGCATGATCACCGGCACGTTGGTCTCTTTGGCGCGGACAACCTCGGGGTTGTCTTTGGGGATGGCCGAGGAGGTCACCACCACATTGGCCCCTTCGATCCACTCGCTACGGTGGCCCTGATAAATTTGACCGCCGAGCCGGGCGAGATTTTCGGTGATGGCCGAGCAGCTGAGATCGGATCCGGAGACTTTGTAGCCAAGATTCAGCAGGAGTTCGGCGATCCCGCTCATGCCGATGCCGCCGATGCCGACGAAATGGATGTGTTTGGTTTTCCTGTTCATGGGGTATTGCCTGTGTTTGTCACTGGAAGATATTCCTATCCTCTTGAGATTATCTTTCCTTCAGGACCAGCTGGCAGCAAGCCACAATCTTGGCCGCCGCATCGGGAAATGACAGTTTTTTCATGGCATTGCCCATGGCAGTGAGTTTCTGCTCGTCCTGGATGAGTCCTGCGATCTCTCCGGCGAGAGCCGCCACACTCAGTTCACTCTGCCTGAACTGGATTGCCCCGCCGCCATTCACATAGTAGTTGCCGTTGATTTCCTGATGATTGTCGGCCGCAAAGGGATACGGAATGAGTATCGCCGGCGATCCGACCACGGCAATTTCCGACAGGGTGGTGGCCCCGGCCCGCGACACCAGCAGGTCCGCCTGGCCATACACTCCGGCCATATCGGTGAAAAAGGGCTGCACCAGCGCGTCCATCCCGCTTTTCTCATACTGCTCGCGGACATAGGCCGCATCGTGCTCGCCGGTCTGATGGATCACCCGCAGCCGTTGCCGCACCCCCTCCGGCAAGGTCGGTAGAGCTTCGGCCACCAGCCGGTTGACCGCCTGCGCCCCCTGACTGCCGCCCAGGATCGCCAGCGTCTTCTTGTGCTCCAGGCGTGGCGGCCGGTTTTCGGCGAGGGCAAGAATTTCCTTTCGTACCGGATTACCGGTATAGACGATCTTCCCCGCCGGAAACCGGGCCTCGCTGCCGGGCAGCGACAGACAGATACGGTCGACTATCCCGCCAAGCTTGCGATTGGCAAGGCCCGGCACCGAGTTCTGTTCATGGATGACGGTGGGGATACCCAGACTCTTTGCGGCAACCATAACCGGCCCGGTGACATATCCGCCGACCCCGAGGACAAGATCGGGCTTAAAGCGCCGGATGATTCGGTGCGCCTGAAAAAAAGACACCGGCAGGTAGGTGATCGCCCTGAGCAACTCCAGCGGATTTTTGCCTTTCAGCCCGTAGCATCTGATGTTCTCGCTCGGAAAGCAGTAGCTTGAAAGACTCTTGGTATCGACTTTGCGTTTTGTGCCGACAAACAACACTGCCGTGCCCGGTATCTGCCGCTGAAATTCCTGGGCTGCGGCCACCGCCGGAAAAAGATGCCCCCCGGTCCCGCCGCCCGTCAGGAGAAGGCGGATTTGCCTGCGTTTAAGATCGTCCTTCAATTTTTTGGTACTCCCGGCATTTCCGCCACTTGCAGACATTGCAGCCCGAGAACCTCTTTTTTGAATTCACTGCCCCGATGGCCGTAGCTGGTAAACATGTCGAAACTGGCACAGGCGGGCGAAAGGAGAACCACATCGCCCGGCCTGGCGATTGCGGCGGCGCGTCGGACAGCTTCATGCATCGAACCGGCCCGGATGATGCCGACGACATCCGTGAGTGCCTCCTCCAGCAAGTCCGCGGCCTCGCCGATCACGATCAGCTGCCGAACTCTGGCCGCCACGCTTTCCCGCAGCAGGCGATAGTCGTCGTTTTTGTCCCGGCCGCCGGCGATGAGGAGGACATTGCCGGAGAACTGCTGGAGTGCGGCGATGACCGCGCCGGTATTGGTCGCCTTCGAATCGTTATAGTAGGAGACGCCGTCCACTTCAGCGATAAACTCGATCCGGTGAGGGCCAAGGCGGAATTCCTGGAGACCTGCCAGCACCGACTCTCTTTCGCAACCGAGCGCCCGCGTGGCGAGTATCGCGGCCGCCGCGTTCTGCAGGCCGACGTTATTGTCGAGGGCCGTCCCGTCCAGCGGGTACTCTTCCACCTTGCCGTCAATCTTGACATGAATGACATTACCCTGGATCACGGCGGTATTTTCCTCATGTGTGCCAAAAGATCGCACTTTAGCCCGGATTCCGTCCGGAACTTTACGGCAAAGCCCGTCGTCGCCGTTGACGATGGCGCAATCCCCAGACCGCTGGTGCATGAACAGCCGCATTTTTATCTCGGTATAATTTTCAATACTGCCGTGCCGATCGAGGTGATCGGGGGTGATGTTGAGCAGCACACCGACATTCGGGGCAAAAGCACCGGCACTTTCCAGCTGAAAACTCGACACCTCGACCACGACGATATCATGGTCAGAAGGCCGACACAGATATTCATAGAGCGGGGTGCCGATATTGCCGCCGACAAAGGTTCTTTTCCCCGATTTTTGCAAGAGCTCGCCGATCAGCGTGGTGACCGTGGTCTTGCCGTTGGTGCCGGTCACGGCCACCACCGGCACGCTCAGAGTCCGCCCGGCCGCAACCGCTAATTCGCCTGCGATTGAGATACCTAAGGCTCGCAAATCCCGGATAACCGGCCCATCAAGATTCACTCCCGGACTGACTAGAATAAGGTCTACCTGCCGCAAAAATTCGACGGTATGGCCGCCCGCCTCAAAGAGCACCTTGGTCTCGCCCAGAAAGTCCCGCTCTTCCGCCAGAAACCGTGGTTCGGGCCGACTGTCCGAGACCAGCACCTCCGCCCCGCACAGCCTGGCATATTTGACCGCGGCGCGGCCGGAGATGCCCAGACCGATGACCGCCACCTTCATCCCGGGCCCTATCATGGCAGCGTCATTTTTCATCGCAATTTGAGGGTGGCAATGGCCAGAAGACCGAGAATGATCGAGACGATCCAGAACCTGACCACGACCTTGGGCTCGTGCCAGCCTTTTTTCTCAAAATGGTGATGGAAGGGGGCCATCAGGAAAATCCGCTTGCCATTGGTCAGTTTGAAGTAGCCAACCTGCATGATGACCGACAAGGTTTCCAAAACAAAGATGCCGCCGACTATTGCCAACAGAAATTCCTGTTTGATGATGATGGCAATCGAGCCGATCGCCCCGCCCAGGGCTAACGAGCCGACATCCCCCATGAACATCTGGGCCGGATAGGCGTTGAACCAGAGAAACCCCAGACACGCGCCAAAGATCGCCGCACAGAAGATGGACAGCTCGCCACTGCCGGGAACATGAGGAATCTGCAGATACTCAGCCAGCACGACATGGCCCGCCAGGTAACAGAAAACCAGGTAAACGGCGGCGGTCACCACCGTGGGGCCGGCCGCAAGTCCGTCCAGACCATCGGTGAGATTCACGGCATTGGAGGCACCTATTATGACGACCACCGCGAATACCACATAGAACCAGCCGAGATCCGGCCGAATGTTTTTCAAGAAGGGAAAACTCAGGTGACCATCGAAGCCGGGGGTAAAGAAGATGAAACATCCGACCACGCTAGCCCCGATGACCTGCAGGATCAACTTGCCTCTCGCACTCAAGCCCTTTGAGTTCTTCTTCTTTATCTTCCGAAAATCGTCGATGCCGCCGATGAACCCATAAAACAGGGTGATGAACAAACAAAGCCAGACCAAGGTGTTATCGAGACGGGCCCACAACAGGGTGCCGATAAAAATGGCCGAAAGGATGAGGAGTCCGCCCATGGTCGGCACCCCTTGTTTGGCCAGATGGGTGGCCGGACCGTCGTCACGGACCACCTGGCCGATCTGAAAACGCCGCATGGTCCGGATAAAAGCGGGCCCAAGAACCAGGACGATCAGAAAGGCGGTGAGTGCACCACAGATCGCGCGGAAGGTAATATAACGGAAGACGTTGAAAACGATCAGATCCGTGTGCAGGGGATAGAGGAGATGATACAGCATGCTATTTCAATTTCACAAGTGATTACATGTTAATGTCTTCAAGGGGACGAAAGACCGCAACCCCTTATTCGACCAGCTTTGCCACAATGGTTTCAAATCGCAAACCACGGGATGCTTTTATCAGGATCAGGTCGTCTTTACCAATCCTTTTTGTGGCGATCCTCTCTTTTATCCAGCTCACTGCCGCGTCCTTGTCGGCGAAGGTTCGGATGCTCTCCGCGGGGAAACCATGGGCGATCGCCCCCCGCTGCACATCGTCCCGGAAATCGCCGACCACCCCCACCCGGTCGATGGCGAGTTCAGCGATCAACCGGCCGATGTCGAAGTGGGCTTGGGCCGACGCCTCGCCCAGTTCCCGCATGTCGCCGATAATTGCCGTGGTCGATTTCCTGGCCATCTGTTTCAAAGTCCGGAGCCCGGCCGCCATGGAGGCCGGGTTGGCGTTGTAGGTGTCGTTGATCAGGGTAAATCCCGCTTTGGGATAGAGTATCTCCATGCGCTTGTCGGCCGGACGAAAATCGGCGAGGCCGGCCGCGATCTCGGCAAGGCTCGCTCCAGCCGTCGCGGCGGTGGCGGCTGCGGCCAGGGCATTGGCGACGTTGTGCAGGCCTGCGGTAAAAAGATGAATCTCCGCCGTCTCCTGTCTGTAATGCATGGTGAAAATGATCGCCCCGCCGTTGTCCTGGACGACCTCCGAGGCCCAGAAATCGGGCGGACTCGCGTGATCTTCCTTGCTTACCGCAAAGGTGACCTTTCGCTGCGGGTATTTCCCGGCGAACTGCCGTACCCAGAGGTCGTCGAGATTGATCACCAGCGTGCCGGACTGTTTGGTGCCGGCAAAAAGCTCCTCTTTGGCCCTGGCCACCCCCTCGATCGTGCCCAGCCCCAGCAGATGAGCACCATGGATATTGGTGATGATGCTTATGTCGGGATCGGCGATCTCGGCCAGTCGGGTCAGTTCCCCCGGCATATTCATGCCCATCTCCATGACCGCCGCCCGGTGGCTGAGATCGAGCGGCAAAAGCGAAATCGGCAGGCCGATGATGTTGTTGAAGTTGCCTCTCGTCTTCAGGACACAGCCGATCGGATTGTCCGGACCCTCCGGCCATTTTCTGGCAAGAATCGCCGCAATCATTTCCTTGACCGTGGTCTTGCCGCAGCTGCCGGTTATGCCGATGACCACCTGCGTGGTCATCCTCGCCAGCCGGCGCCGACGGAAGGCGGCCAGATCGCCAAGAGCTTTTTGACTGTCCGGCACGAGGATATGGCTGACACCTGTATCCGCGGTCGAAGACGGCATCCGCTCGACCATCAGGCAGGTCGCACCATTCGCCACGGCCTGTCCGGCAAATTCATGGGCATCGTGCTTTTCGCCCCGCAGGGCGACAAAGAGCCCCTTTTCGGAAGCTAATCGACTGTCGGTTATGACCGGCCCCAGGAGCCTGCCGGTCCCGTTCCCCGGCAGCAACGTGCCGTGCACCGCTTCCGCCGCCAGGGTGTCGGTCCAGGACAACAGGACGTTGCCGGCTTCCATGCGGTCGTCGAAAAATCTCTTGCCCTGGATTGTCAGTTGATAGGGCTCATGGCCTTTGCCGGCAATCACCACAATGTCGTCCGGCCCGCCGGACTTGATCGCGCAGGCGATGGCCGTTTTCCGGTCGCGGATCACCGTGCAGCCCCGGTCCATTGGCTTCCGCCCGGCCAACCAGGAGGAGTCCTTGACATATTCCGTTCGGTTCTGTATGCCGGCCAGGATCTGTTCGACGATCGCCTCGGGATCTTCCGTACGCGGGTTATCGTCGGTCACTATGGCGAGATCGCATAATCTGGTCGCAATCTCGCCCATCACCGGCCTCTTGCCTTTATCCCGGTCGCCGCCGCAGCCGAAGACCCCGATGAGTTGGCGATGGGGCAGAGCGGCCGCCGTCGTCAGCACCTTCTCCAGGGCATCCGGCGTATGGGCGTAATCGACGAAGACCGCCGGCGTCTGCACAGGCCAGTCATCGCCGGGAGAAACCCGCTCAAGCCTGCCCGGGGCACCAGTGGCGACCGTCAGGGCCCTGCAGGACTGGGCTTCGTCGATACCGAGGGCGCAGCTCATGGCCACCACCGTCAGGATGTTGTCGATATTGAAGCGTCCGACGAGAGGTGTGGAAAAACGGTGCTGCCCGGACGGCGTCTGCAGAACGAGATCCGTTCGGGTGAGCCCGGCGGTATGATTCACCAGGCTGACGGAAGCGTTTTCCCCCTCCCCCCAGCTGACAACCTTCTTCCCGGTTTGACTGCAGACCTCATGGAGAGTCGCAAGCCAGGCCGGATTTTCAGGCCGGCTCTCCACATCCGGCAATACCGGCAGCACCGCCCTGCCGCCTTCTACCAGGTGTTCGGTAAAAAGCCTCGTTTTGGCCCGAAAATAATCGTCCATGTCGAGGTGATAATCGAGATGGTCCCGGGTAAGATTGGTAAACGCAACAACGGTAAAAATGAGCTCGCCGACCCGCCGCTGAGCCAAGGCATGGGAGGACACCTCCATAACCACATACTCCACGCCGCAATCGACCATTTCCCGCAGAAGTTGCTGCAGCAGCATGGCCTCCGGCGTGGTGAAGCGGGTTCCGATAATCTTTTTCGTGCCGTCCGCCAGGGTATACCTGTTGTTGACCGTGCCGATAACCCCGACCCCGTGCCCGGCCTGTAGCAGCACCTGCTCCAGCAGGTAGGTCACCGTAGTCTTGCCGTTGGTACCGGTCACCCCGACCAGGGTGAGTTTTTCGGCCGGCCGTTCGTAAAAATTGGCGGCTACCGCCGCATAGGCCTTATTCGTATCGGGAGTTTCGATGACTACCACATTGAGTTTCTGCAGCTGATTTTCACTCACCTTGCCGGTTTCGCAGACGACTGCCGTGCAGCCGTTGCCCACGGCATTTTCAAGATATTTGTGACCATCCGTTCCGGTTCCTGAGAGCGCGACGAACAGACTCCCCGGCGTTACGGTTCGCGAATCCGAAGTGACCGAGGTGACACCTTTTTCTGTAAGGGAACCGGATGAACCGACAACCCGGCAATTAACGCCTCTCAAGAGGGAAGCGAGAGTATGATGAGTATTCCTGATTGACATGAACTTTTCCCAGGAGGTTGAAAGTCATAGACCGGATGTATTCCGGTTGTTACTTCTTGATTGTACTTTTCGAGAGCTTTTCGAGGGTAATTTCCTCGCCTTTTTCGAGAATCAGGGTGCATTCCGCACCCTCCTTAAGCGTGGTGCCGGGAGAAGGCTTCTGCGAGACGACCTTGCCGGTTCCCTGAATGCTGATCTTCACATGAATCCCCTGCAGCAACCGTAAACTCTTTCTGAGACTCTGGCCGCGAAGATCGGGCATAATTGCCTCCAGCTGCGGATCTCTTCCTTTACTTCCATGTACATTTGCGCGCCCCGAATTCCGATTTTGTCGCTGGTAATTACCATCGTCGGATAATTCGGGCTCAACCACGTCGGCAACGGTTCGGGCGACTTCCTGCAGAATGGCTATTCTTTCGACCTTGTCTTCGACAATCTCCTCGATAGACCTTTCCAACATGGCGTTTCTCGGACTTGGCCCTCCCGGATCGTGCTCGGCCACCACTAAGAGTGTCATTTCATTGCCTCCGGCTGGAATTTTTACCAACAGCAACTCGTTGACCTGGATCTTCTGCTGTCCATTCGTGAACGTGGTGGACAGAATTGCGTCGCCAAAAAAGAGCGCCTCCCCTTCTCCCTGCCGGGCCTGACTGGCTAACAATTTATCGATATCATAAAATTTATATGATGGGCCTGTCGATTTGCCCCCTTTTTCCGCCTCATTGCCAACCAACAGCGCCTCGACTCCGGTTTCGATATCAAGACTTTTACGGACCACAAAGGGTCTGATCCTTTCGCCGTTACCCAGAAGCAGCGAAAATACCGTCATCAGCTTCAGAGGAGTTGCCTGCTCCGGGACCATATCGAGCCAGGGCGGAGAAGAGGCCAAGGGTCGCTGGCCGCTCGGCGATATTTCGTCCGATTGCCTCGACGACCGGAAATCCGTTACCGTTTTTTCATGCAATCCCAACCACTCCCAGAGCTGGACCTGATTGCCCAGAGCACCTTCACCCGACCTGAGACTCCAGGGGACAGGCGAATCGGATCCGGCCGTCTGTTCCTGCAGGATTGCCGCATCCCGGAGAAATGTGCGAAACTTATCCGGCAGCAGAATGGGATTAACGAATTGATTTTCGAGTACTTCCCGAGGATATTGAGTGAAAGCGTTGGGGTCGAATCCCGGCAGTTGGGCGCCGCCAATCATCTCACCCGACCGGCTGTTCATGATATAGGCCAATACTTTATTGGTCCTGTGGTGTTTTTTTATCTCCTCGACCAATCCATCCAAAACATCCTGGATCTTCAAATCGAGGGTCAACACCAGATCCTGCGGCGTGTTGAAACGTCCCTTCTCTTTTTCGGATGTACCGGATGCCATCATCCGGTCGTAATAGAATTCTACTCCTGCAAGACCTATGCCATTCTCAACATAGCCGATCAAGTGAGCCGCCTGCGACTTATTGGGATACACCCGCTTTTCTTCCCGCTGCAGGTAGACGCCGGACAGGCGCTTGGCTTTCAAGGCAATTTCCTGATCCTGGCTGATATCTTCCGCAATCCAGAGCCGCAGCACACCACTTTCCAGCTGGCCTTTCAGCGTCTCTTCATCCAGGGACAATATTGGCGCAAGTTCCATGACCGTTTCCGTTATGGAATTGATTTCCTGCGTTCTGACGTATACCGAAACCCTCTCTTTATTGATTGCTACCTGTTTGAGATTCCGGTCATAAAACTCACCTCGACGGGGATATTTGGGAGTGAGATTCTTGGTTATCGAGGCGAAAGTTTCTTTGCAAGAGGAGATGAACTGGTAATTCTGTTCAAGGGACCAACCAGCTGCCCCCACAACCATAACCAGCATGGCATACAGGAGAATCCGCCTGCCCCTCTTCGCATTGTGTACTCTCAGGCGGGACTGCTTGGCCATAGGTTATTTGCAACGTGCTGTTTCCATCTCAGTTGAAGCGCTCAACCTGATCGCCGGAAGCTGCAAAAAGCGCCAATTTTTGCCCCGCAAGCTGCTGGATATTGTCAGGAGCCAGAAACCGGGCTCTGTGCGCCAACAACTCGATATTTTTATCCATCGACTCATGGCGCTGGTTATCGACAGCGGTAAAAGACCGTTCGATATCGTGCACAGCCGAAGCGAGGACCATATTGATCGTCAGTACCAGGGGCAGCAACACCAGCGCCACCTTGCCGACGGCCTTCATCACCAGACCGCCCATCAGCTCGCGGGTATCTCTCGCCCGCAGATGGTGTCTTACACCAATATTGATCACCGGTCGTAAATATGCTTCCTGCGTATTTTGATAATTCATGACTTCCCACCTTCTCTCGTTATTTTTTCTGGGCAACCCGTAATCGGGCACTTCGCGATCGTGGATTTTCGGCAACCTCCTCCGCGGAGGGCATCACCGGTTTTGTTGTCAGAACGTCCAACAATTCATCGCTTAAAAACTTTCTCTTGACGATTCGATCTTCCAGGGAATGAAAGGAGATGACACAAAACTTTGCTCCCGGTTTCAGAAACCTCGCCCCGTCGTCAAGTATCGTTGCCAGGTTTTCGAGTTCAGTGTTGACGGCGATGCGCAACGCCTGAAACACCTTGGTGGCAACGTGGATCTTCTTTGGATGGAAACGCCTGGGAACCGCATGGGCAACGATCGAGACCAGTTGCTTGGTGGTTTCGATCTTCTGCTCGGCCCGATACCGGCAGATCGCCGCGGCTATCGGCCGGGCCTGCCGTTCTTCACCGTAGTAGAAGAAGATATCCGCCAGCTCCTGTTCCGAGCAGGTAGCCAGAATCTCCTGCGCGGAATTTTTCCTCCGGTTATCCATCCGCATATCGAGTGTTTCGTCGCGCTGGAAGCTGAACCCTCGCTCCCCGATATCGAGCTGCAGCGACGACAGCCCGATGTCGATCAACAGGCCGTCAATCTCGCGGACTCCCAGCTCGTCAAGCCCCATTGCCAGTTCGGCGAAATTCCGTCTGATGACGGTCAGCCTTTCGGCGTAAGGCTGCAAACGTTGGGTGCTGCGCTCTATGGCGCTTTCATCCCATTCAAAGGCGATGACGCGGCCGTCCGGCCCCGACCGGGACAGGATCTCTTCGCTGTGTCCGCCCAAGCCCAAGGTGCCGTCGACATAGACCCCGCCTGGCTGCGGGTCGAGGAAGCGCATGCATTCATCCAGCAATACCGAGCGATGGATCTGCTCTCCCGGAAGACGCTCGCCCACTACAAAATCCCCATCCTGGAAAGGCTCGCTTTAAAATCCTCGAAGCCGTTACGGGCGGTATCGTTTTCGGCAAGCAAAGCTGCCTTGTCCCAGATCTCGACCCAATCGATCATGCCCGACAGGATCACTTCCTTGGTCAGATTGGCATCAGACCGGAGATCGGGAGGCAGGAGGATGCGCCCCTGCTTATCGAGACTGCATTCGACTACACCGCCGACGACGTAACGGACAAATTTCACGATATCCGGCTCTCCGCCCTGGGATAGAAGCTTGGTCTCCAGAGCCTCCCACTCTGCCAGGGGATAGGCCCGGAGATGATCCTTCCAGGGGGCGACCATCAGGATCTCGGGGCCGCTTTGTCGCAACACATCACGGAAGCGGCTGGGGAAATTAAGCCTCCCCTTCGCATCGAGAATGTGTTCCGATCTGCTCCGAAATCTACCTTTCGCCACCGATCACCCCCGAGAACCACCGAAACCAACCCCGCGCCCTTTTTCCCCACTTTGCACCACTCTTCCCCTTTTATCTCAGCAGCCAATTACCTGTCAAGGGAAAAATGAGTGACATCAATATGATAAAGTCAGCGAGCAATACTCAATCCAGCAACAATATATAGTGTTTCAAGTAAGCTGACATACCACATATAGGTGACAAACTGTCATAAACGAAGAAAGTGGGATATTCCCGACAAGGGAACCGATAATCGATGTATTTTCATAGAGTTCGGAGAGATACACGGGGAAGGAACGTGCTTAGTGGTGAAAAGTGGGGGAAGAAAAAAAATTAAAAAAGGGTGACCACCGCGACCGGCAGTCACCCTTGTGGGTGATGGTATGTGAGCAGCTTTATTGAGACAGCAGTTCGAGATAATCGCCTTCACCGGCGAAACCGTGTTCGGTGCCGGGATAGACACCCGCTCGCACCTCCTCGTCGTACTGCTTGATGGCGGCCTTCATCAGCGGGGCCAGGTCGGCGTATTTTTTGACGAACTTGGGAGTGAACTTTTCAAACATGCCGAGCATGTCATGGATCACCAGGACCTGGCCGTCGCAGTCCACCCCGGCGCCGATGCCGATGGTCGGCATGGCAAGCGATGCGCTCAAGACCTTGGCGAGTTTGCTCGGCACACACTCGATGACGATGCCGAAGGCCCCCGCCTCTTCCAGACCTTTTGCTTCAGCGAGCAATCTTCTCGCTTCTTCGATGCCTTTGCCCTGCACCTTATAGCCGCCCAGCTGGCTGGCGGTCTGTGGGGTTAAACCGATATGGGCCATGACCGGGACACCAGCGGCCACCAGCGCCCGCACCGTCTCGCACATGGCGAGCCCCCCCTCCAGCTTCACCGCGTCGCAGCCGGCTTCTTTAATAAAGCGCAGACCGTTGATCACCGCATCCCGCACACCGGTGTGGTACGAGCCGTAGGGCATGTCTCCCACTATAAAACTCTCCGGGGCGCCACGGCGCACGGCCTTGGCATGATGCAGCATTTCCTCCATGGTCACCGGGACGGTCGAATCGTAGCCGAGCATCACCATTCCCAGGGAATCGCCGACTAAGAGGATATCCACGCCACACTCGCTCAAGAGCCTCGCCATCGAGGCATCATAGGCGGTCAACACCGTGATCCGCTTCCCCTTCGCCTTCATCGATCGTATCTCTGTAACTGTTCTGCGCATAGTCGTATCCTTGTTCAGAGGGTCTGATGGTTGCCCCTTTCAATCTTCATCGAAAAGGGATTGCTGGATGGCTGCCTGCCGGGGCACCTTGCGCTGAAAGTGCTCATAAGCCCTGGCGGTCGCCACTCGTCCGCGGGGTGTTCTTTTCAGAAAACCCGACTGGATAAGAAACGGCTCGTAGACGTCTTCAAGGGTATTTTTCTCTTCACAGACTACAGTCGCCAGTGTCTCAAGACCGATCGGCCCACCCTCAAACTTGTCGATAACGGTCAGCATGATCCGTCGGTCCATGTCGTCGAGACCGAACTCATCGACCCCGAGCAGGTTGAGTGCCTCGTTGGCCACGGCGCTGTCGACGACGGCATGTCCGCCCACTTCGGCATAGTCCCGCACCCGGCGCAGCAGCCGGTTGGCGATCCGCGGGGTCCCCCGGGACCTCCGGCCGAGTTCCAGGGCGCCGGTGCGGTCGATTTTCATGCCGAGGATCTTGCCGGAGCGCTGGACGATGGTCACCAGTTCCTCCGGACTATAAAATTCCAGGCGCAGCACCACGCCGAAACGGTCCCGGAGCGGCGGGGTGAGCAGCCCGGTGCGGGTGGTTGCTCCCACCAGGGTGAACTTCGGCAGATCCATCTTCACTGACCGGGCGCCCGGACCCTGGCCGATGATTAGGTCGAGCTGGAAATCCTCCATGGCCGGATACAGAACTTCTTCCACCACATGATTCAGCCGATGAATCTCGTCGATAAAGAGGACGTCCCCTTCCTGCAGACTGGTGAGGATGGCCGCCAGGTCTCCCTGTTTTTCGATGACCGGGCCGGAGGTGACCTTGATGCCCGCCCCCATCTCGTTGGCGATGATATAGGAAAGCGTGGTCTTGCCAAGGCCGGGAAAGCCGTGAAAAAGCACGTGATCGAGCGGCTCCCGGCGGGCAAGCGCGGCCTGGATGAAGATGGCAAGACTCTTGCGCACCTGCTCCTGGCCGATGTAGTCCGACAGCCGCTGCGGCCGGAGAACGTTGTCGCTCACCGGTTCCCGCGTCTGCTGTTCCGGGCTTACCAGTCGGTTGCCGGAGGTGATGTCTTCCTCAATATTCATGCGAGTGTTTTTAGCGCCTCCCGAATGAGAATCTCGATCCTCAGTCCGGAAAAGGCCTCATCCCCCAGTTGTTTTTTAACAGTGCCAATCGCCCCTCTCGCCACCGCATCCGGATAGCCGAGATTGGTCAGAGCCGACAGGGCATCGGCTACTACTGACCCTGCGGCGGCAATAATTTCCCGCTCCCCGTGGGGCAGGGGTATCGCTCCATGAGTTAAATGAGCCACCTTTTCTTTCAACTCGACGCAGAGTCGCTCCGCCGTCCGCTTGCCGATTCCGGGCAGGGTGCTGAGCCTTTTGATGTCGCCCGCGACGATGGCCTGGCAGATTGTCTCGACCGGCATGCCGGACAGGATCGACAGGGCAAGTTTCGGGCCGATGCCGGAAACGGTGCGAAGTACGAGAAAGAGTTCCTTTTCCCGCTCGTCCAGGAAACCGAACAGGGTAATGGCGTCTTCCCGGACGTTGGTGTGGATATGGAGAAAGACCTCGCCGCCTTTTTCCGGGAGTCTTGCGACGCCATCGGTCGACAGGATCACCTCGTAGCCGACCCCACCGACATCGACCACCGCGCGATCGAAATATTTCAAAAGAATTCTGCCGGTCAAGGTGGCGATCATGGTCGTCTAGGAGGCTGTCGGATTATAGCAATTTTTTCTCAGATCGTGGCATTTTCGAAAAGAATTAATTTTCGAAAATAACGAAGAGATGGGGGAAAAGGGCATAATCCGACAGGCTCCTACAGGTGAAGTTGATTGGCATGGCAAATGGCCACGGCCAGGGCATCGGCGGCATCGGGGCTAGGGCTGCCGGAAAGCTCAAGCAGGACCCGCACCATGTGCTGCACCTGCTCTTTGGCCGCCTGGCCGTAGCCGACCACCGCCTGCTTGACGGCGCGGGGGCTGTAATCGTAGACCGCCAGGCCATTCTGCATCGCCGCCACCACCGCCGCCCCGCGGGCATGGCCGAGTTTTAAAGCGGAACGGGGATTGGTGGCGAGAAAGACTTCTTCGATTGCGGCCACAGCCGGCCCATGGACCTGGATGACTTCATTCAGACCATCGAAAATTTCATTGAGCCGGGTGGCAAAAGGATATTCAGGGGTCGTCTTCACCACACCGCAGGCCACAAAAAAGAGCCGGCCGCGGTCCATGTCGATGACGCCGTAGCCGGTTTTCCTGCTGCCCGGATCAATGCCGATAATCCTGCCCACTGCTGCCGCGGCTAAGAGATTTGCTCCATGAGGGCATCGTCTATGTCGAAATTGGCATAGACATTCTGCACGTCGTCGTGATCCTCGAGGTTTTCCATCAGTTTCATGAGCGAGCGGGCGACCTTTTCGTCGGTGACTTCTACGGTGTTTTTCGGGATCATCGACACCTGGGCATCGAGAAACTTAATGCCGCGCTCTTCGAGGGCACTGCGGACCGTCTCGAAGTCTTCCGGTGAAGTGTACACCTGGAATTCGCTCTCCTCCTCGACGACGTCCTCGGCTCCTACCTCCAGGGCCATATCCATCATTTCTTCTTCCGAGATATTTTTCTTCTCGACTTGAATGAGGCCCTTCTTATCGAACATCCAGGAGACACAGCCGGACTCGCCGAGATTCCCGTTGCTCTTGGCAAAGAAGTGGCGGACGTCGGCCACGGTGCGGTTGCGGTTGTCGGTCATGCACTCGACCAGCACGGCAACGCCGCCTGGGCCATAACCTTCGTACATGATCTCGTCGTAGATTTCGCCCGCGATCTCACCGGTACCCTTCTTAATGGCCCGGGCGATGTTATCCTTCGGCATGTTTTCGGTCTTGGCTGTGGCAACGGCCGTGCGCAGGCGCGGATTGCCCTCGATATCGCCGCCGCCGGCCCGGGCCGCAACCGTAATCTCCTTGATCAGACGGGTGAAAATCTTCCCCCGCTTGGCATCGATTGCCCCCTTTTTCCTCTTGATTGTCGACCACTTCGAATGTCCTGACATATATCACACCTATAAAAATTCGTTTATTCTTGCTGCAACTCTCTTTCGGGACCCGTCTTACGATAGTCCATCCCCAAAACGAAAACTTCTCTACTCTCGGTACGGGAACTTTTCGGTTTCAGTACCTTTACCATGCCAAAAAGTTCCTTCATCCGGTTTACGAACTCCGGAAAATCCTCACCCTGAAAAACCTTGCAGATATAGTGGCCCTTATCCAGCAGCAACTCTTCGGCAAGCGCCAGAGTTTTGCGCACCAGATTCAGCGACTGCTGGGAATCCGACCATCTGTTGCCCGTGGTCTTCGGGGCCAGATCGGAGATCAACACCCGGAAGGCCGGGCGGAACTTGCGGACCTCAACGACCATCTCCGGGGCCATGATATCCTGGCACAGCCAATGAATCGGCGACCCTCCCGGCCGTGGCGCCTGATCCGCCTGTTGCAGGTCGACGCCGACCACGATGCCCTTCGGTCCGACTACCTCCGAGGCAAACAGTGACCAGCTGCCCGGATAGCAGCCAAGGTCAAGCACACTGTCGCTCCGGCTGAGGAACTTATACTTCTGCTGTACTTCCTCAAGCTTATAGATCGAGCGAGCGGGATATTTATCCTTTTTCGCCTTTTTTGCATAGTAATCGTTTATTTTACGCACGTATTAGTCCATTTATTTTTCTTTGACAAGACGAAAACCGGCAACTTTTTGACGTCCTTGTGCCCTGTTTCAGACCGGCCTTTCATCCCTGTCATGGCGCAGATACTCCGCAACCCACGACAGGGCCGTCTGACGATCAACCACCGCCCCCTCGACCCTGGCGATCTCCAACTCAGCAAGAAGCTCCGTAAACAGCGGGCCGGGCGTGAGATCAAACTGTTCTATAAGGTCGCGTCCGGTGATCAGCCGCGGCCCACGCAGAACCGGTTCGATAAATTCCAGGTAGGTCTGTCGAACCGTCTCGTACAGCAGGGTCAGCTCTTCTTCCATCCGTTCCGGTTTTTTCTCTCCCTTGCTGGCCAGGCTGTCCGCCATGGCCAGGAGAAAAAGGCCCGGCAGATCTCGACCCGCCCGGCGACACAGCTTGACCGCAGCCCGCCGGGTGATCCGTCCTCTTTCCAGCTGCAGGTTGCAGAGATGAAAGGGATGCATATGCATAGCGATAAGTCCGCCGGTGCGCTCGGTATCGGCGTTGCTCCAGCGGCAGCGCTCGGCAAATCGCTGGAAGATCTCTCGGCCCACCTCGTCATGCCGGTAAAAAGTCACACGGCCCTGACCTTCCGGTGGAAATTCCCGAGTCGCCGGCTTGCCGATATCGTGCAGCAAGGCCGCCCACTTGAGTGAGACTTTCGCGTTCTCCTCTTCGAGATACCGGGTGATAGCTTCGTCTCCGGCGAAAAAAGAGCCAGGCTCGGCGATGATTTTCTCCATCATCTCCAGGGCGAGAAAGCTGTGGCCGAGGACATCGAGATGATGGAATTCCGGCTGCTCCACCCCCTCCCCCTCATACAGTTCGGGCAACAGCAGGCGCAACAGCCCCGATTGGTCCATGGCCGTGAGGGTCTCGGCGGTCCGATCCGAACCGAAAATTATCCTCATCTCGTAAGTGATCCGCTCCGCTGCCACTCTCCCGATGAGATGGGCTTTTTCCCGGATCTCTGCCGCCGTCTCCGGCTCGATGACAAAATCCAGCGTCGCCGCCAGCCGAAAGCCTCGCAGCATCCGCACCGGGTCGGCCGCAAAGGCCCCTGGACAATGTCTGATACGCCTTGCCTGCAGATCGGCGAGTCCGCCGTTCGGATCGAGGATCTCGACGGCGGCCTTGTCCGGGGTGAGCGGTACGGCCAGGGCATTGAGGGTGAAATCGCGTAAGGAAAGATCTTCTTCGATGGTCGGCACGCCTGCGCGGAAACTCGAAAAATCGATCTGCTCTCCGTGCCACACCACACGTATCACCTCGTCATCCGTCGCCGACAAATCAACCAGGGCGCCGCCGCCGAGTTCCTGCCGCAGCAGTTCGGCAAGAGGCCGGACGGGTCCTGCAGCCGCGATATCGAGATCGTTGGTGGCCCTGCCCAGAAGCCAATCGCGAACGGTCCCGCCGACCAGAAACAGCCGGACGCCCCTTCTCTTCGTCACCCGCAGCAGCGAGGCGAGAATTTCAGGCGGCGAGCTGGCCCAGAAGTTCCGTATTTTTTCAGGCGTTAGGCGATGCACCCTTTTCTTTCCTTCCTGTATTGACTATATTCGGAAAATTCGTCACTTGGCCGACGCGTCGTTTATACCGCTCTCGCAGTTCTCCGAAATTTCACTCACAATCCTGCTTCGATTATCAGGCGATACCACGGTTGACACGAAAAACGGTGTGTCAAGTTTATAAATATACCACAAACCATAAAAGTTTCACACCCATCCGCTCCATAACAATTATGTCGAACGCTCAACCCTTCCTGTATCTCGCCCCCATCCGCGGCATCACCGACTCGTTGTTCCGGGAGACGCTGTTCCGCCACTTCGCCGGCTTCGATGCGGCGGTGACACCCTTTATCAACCCCCAGCGGAAAGCCCTGTACGAAGACAACATGCTCCGCGATGTGCTGCCAGAGCATAATGGCAACCTGCCGCTCGTTCCCCAGTTGCTGCATACCGATCCCGAGCAGTTCCTGGTCCTGGCCGGGCGGCTGGCGGAGCTCGGCTACAATCACATCAACTGGAATCTCGGCTGCCCCGCGCCGATGGTCGCGAGAAAGAAAAGAGGCTCGGGTCTGCTGCCCTACCCGAAAGAGATCGTCGCTATCCTGACAAAAATCATGCCGCAACTGGGCATAGATTTATCGATCAAGACGCGGCTCGGCTTCCATGACCCCGCCGAACTTCCCGCCCTGCTTCCGGCCCTCGACGATTTTCCCGTCAAGGAGATCATCATTCACACCCGGCTCGGCAAACAGCTCTACAAAGGGCCAACCGATCCGGACGGGTTTGCGACGTGCCGGCAAAAGAGCAGCCATCCCTTCGTCTACAACGGCGATATCAACGATCTCGAAACCTTCCGGATGCTTGCTGCACGCTTCCCGACTGTCGAGAAGTGGATGATCGGCCGAGGAGCCCTTGCCAACCCGTTTCTCGCCGAGGAAATCAAAGGGCATCCCATCGAACCTGCCGAAACAAGAAAGGCGCGTATTGTTGCCTTCCATGCCGAGCTCTACGAGCGTTACATCGACCGGTTGTCGGGACCCGGCCATGTGCTGGGGCGGGTCAAGCAACTGTGGATCTATCTCATCATATCCTTTCCGGGTCAGGAGAAAACGCTGAAGAAGATTCTCAAGAGCAATACGCTGGAAGCCTACGACAAAGCTGTCGATCAGCTTTTTTCGGCATGAAATAAGAGGTTACAGCATCGCCCAGGGCTGGAAGATGTCGTCGGCAAGAGGCGCGGCAAAAGTGACGTGCCTGGTGCCGCCGAAGGTGCAGGCAACCTCGCCCCGTTCTTTCCCGGCCGGCTGCTTTTTGCCGTAACGAACGACAATGGCCGCAGCCCGGTCAAGGGCCATAGCCAGCTCCCGGGCATCGGGATAGCGACTTTCGGCCTTTTTCAGCACCACCACCGGCCCCGGCCACTCCTCCATCAGCAAGACCGCATCTTCCGGACCGGCAAGTTCTCTGATCCGGTTGTTGTCCCGTTCGTCCCGGCCGACAATCAGCCAGCCGCCGCCCGGCAGTACGAATTGGCGACCGAGCAGCAGCATGCGAATATCGGCGACGGTGATTTCGACCGATGCAAGCATCGATTCGTTACTATAGAGCTGTTTGATCCGCCGGCTGAGAATGGGATCGGCCAGGATGCAGCCGCCGGCCGGGGCGGGAAAGTCGGTGATGCCGAATTCTTTTGCAAGAGCTATCTGGTCCGAGCGGCCCCGCCCGCTCATGCGGAGCAACCTGCTGCGGTCCACCCAGCCCTGCTGCTCCGGCAGGGTCTCGTTCATGAACTGGGCGCAGAGCGGCCGCAGGAGGAGCGACCTGGTGCCGGAATCGCGCTCGATCACATTCATGGTGTCGCGGCGCTGGGACATCGGCCGCTGCCCCAGCACTTCGCCGGAGATGAGAAAAGAGGCGCCCTGCTCGGCCAGCATCGCTTTTGCCCGGGAAAACATCATGATCTTGCAGTCGATGCAGGGGTTGAAGTTCTTGCCGAAGCCATGGGCGGGATTATGCAGCAGCCGCAGATAGCCTTCGCTGATATCTTCGACGATCACGTCGATGCCGTACTTCTGCCGGATCCGCGCCTGGTGGCCTGCCGGATCGTCAAGGATGCCATAATTGAAGAAGGGCGTGACAAACTGAATGGCCTGCACCTCGATACCCTGCGCCATAATCACCCTTGCGGCGAGAATAGAATCGAGCCCGCCGGAAAAAAGGGCCAGCGCTTTAACCTTGTCTTTCATCTTGTTCATGCCTGACCTGCCCCTTTTGCCAGCAGCTCCTTCGCCCAGGCCTCGGTCTGATCGGTGGCCGAGTTGCCGGCCAGCATCCGGACCAGCTCCCGGACCCGGTTCTCCGGCGACAGCCGCACCACCGCCGACTGGGTGCGGCCGCCATCGACCTTCTTCGATACCTGGAAGTGCTGGGTGCCGCGGGCGGCGATCTGCGGCAGGTGGGTAATACAAAAAACCTGATGATGCCCGGCCAGTTCCTTGATCTTGCCGGCCACCGCCTCGGCAGCCTGGCCGCCGATGCCGGCATCGACCTCGTCGAAAATAACGGTATCGACCATATCCTTCTGGGCAAGAAGACACTTCATAGCGAGCATCACCCGGGACAACTCGCCGCCCGAGGCGATTTTGGCGAGCTGTTTCGCAGGCTCCCCAGGATTGGCGGAGAAGAAAAATTCTCCCCGGTCCCAGCCGCTCTCCCTCATTTTTTCCGGAACGTGCTCGACCTCCTGCCACTGCACGACAAAAGCCGCGCGATCGAAGGCCAGCGACGACAGTTCCGCCACCATGGCCTTCTCCAGATCGAGACCGACCTGGCGTCTTCGGGCAGAAAGCTCTTCGGCCAGCTGCACCATCTCTCGTTCAAGAATATCAACTTCCTTTTCCAGGGATTCGAGCAGCTTGTCCATATTTTCATAGTGCCGGACTTCCGCCTCCGCCTGCCCGGCAAAACCCAGAATGGCGTCGATGGTTTCGCCGTATTTTCGCTTCAGCTGCTGGATAAGATCGAGACGTTCGTTGACCTTTTCCAGCCGGTAGGGATCGTCTTCCAGGGAGTCCCGGTACTCCCGGAGATCATTGACGTAATCCTCGGCCTGGAAGGTATAACCGCTGATATCCTCGGCCAGCTTCACCACCCCCGGATCGAGCGCCGCCAGCTGCCCCAGGTTCTGCCGCAGCCTGGTCAGCATGTCGATCAGGTCGTGGGCGAGCAGCCGGTAGCTCTCCTGGCTGACCTTGATCAGGATCTGGGCGTTTTTCAACCGCTTTTTTTCCGTGGCGAGCTGCTCGTCTTCGCCCGGCTGCAGCTCCGCCTGATTGATTTCCTGGATCTGGAACTTTAAAAAGTCCTGCCGCTGTTCCTTTTCCTGTTCCTGCCGCCTGAGATCGGCCAGGGCTTCTTTTTTCTCCAGCCAGCGGTGGTAGGTTTTGCCGAGTTCCTGCCGGGCCGGCCACAACTCGCCTAAAGTGTCGAGAAAATCCAGATGCAGGCCGGGCTGCAGGAGCTGCTGGTGGTCGTGCTGGCTCGCCACGTTCAGCATGTCTGCGGTCAGATCCGCGATATTTTTGGCGGTGGCCAGCGACCCGTTGATATAAAACCTGCTTCGTCCCGCGCTGTTCAAAACCCGTTTCAGCACCAGGGTGGTATCGTGGCCGAAGCCTCCTTCGGCAAGTTTTTGCAGCAGGCGATCATGGCCGGCATCGACTTCAAACAACGCCTCGACCTCGCAGGACTCCGCACCGTTACGGATCCAGTCAACGGAAGCCCGGCCGCCGGAGAGAAGCTGCACGGCACGCATCATGATCGATTTTCCGGCCCCCGTTTCGCCTGTCATCACGACCAGCCCGGGAGCCCCTCCCTGATCGAAGCTCAGTTCGAGGGATTCTATCAGCGCCAGGTTTTTTACTCGCAGTTCGCACAGCATCGGTTTGTTCTGGTAATTGGGGGAAGTCCTTCCTTGACTCTCGCGGAAAAGAAAAGTAGGTTAACCAAGTGTTCTGTCATGTTAAGCGAGTCGAGTCTACAACCAACCGGTCGAGATTTCCATAGCCATTTTCAACCGAGCCAATATGAAAGGGAAAACAATCCTCAGTGCGAGTCTTGAAGATTACATTGAGGCGATCTATCACATCATCGAAGAAAAGTTGGTTGCCAGAAGCAAGGAAATAGCCGCCAGTCTCCAGGTCAGCCGGGCCTCCGTTACTGAGGCGCTCCGCGCCCTCTCCAAAAAAGGCCTGATCAACTATTCACCCTATGAAGCAATCACTCTGACCGAGGAAGGAAAAAAAGCGGCGGAAGACGTCATCTTCCGCCATGAGGCGCTGAAACGGTTTTTTATCGAAGTCCTCTCGATCGACGCGAGCATTGCCGAGGAAGGCGCCTGCCGGATCGAACATGCCGCCCCGCCGGAAATCATCTCCCGCATGATCGATTTCACCAAATTCATGCAGGTCTGCCCCCGCGGCGGCGAGGATATGATCAAGGGTTTTGCCGAGTTCTGCAAGCGGGGCAAGCAAAGCAATAACTGCAACGATTGCGTCGCCAGCTGCCAGGAACCGCCCGCCACCGATTGATGCCGGCGGCTCAGCCGCCCGTTTTGCCGCGGTTTGCTGCCCGGATGAGGCTCACGACTTCACCTTCTTCCGGGAATCTTTTCAGATTTAACTTGGAATACACCAGGTTGCCGTCGGCAACCACCTCAAAAACCCCACCTGACGAAGGTACCAGCTGCACCTCCGCCCCCAAAGTTTTTTTCAGTTCGTCCCCCAGACCGGAGGCACGTGGCTCGTAATTTCACTTCGTGCAGTATTCGATGGAAATTTTCATACGTGCTGTCCTTTTGCTGTTATCGACTTCATTGTGCAGGACCGCCCCGCAGGACGCGCCCGCTTTCTTGCGTGACTCTTGTTCAACCTGATATATAGTGAGCTGTAAAGTGTAGCCATTTTAAGCCGCCTTATCAATACATACGCCAGCAAAAATGAATCATCCCCCACCGCCTGCATCGCTGCTGCTTCCCCTGCAGGAATTGAACGACAAGGAGGCTCTTTTCCTTGCACCGGCCGCCACGCGATCGGTTGCGGGAATCAGGCGCAGGCCGGAAGGCCGGGAAGGATACCGGCAGCAATTCGCCCTCGACGCCGACCGGATTCTCCACTCGCGGGCCTTCAGCCGCTATATAGACAAGACCCAGGTCTTTTCCCTGGTGGCCAACGACCACATCACCCACCGGGTCCTGCACGTGCAGCTGGTGTCGCGAATAGCACGAACCATCGGCCGGTTTCTGCATCTGAACGAAGACCTGATCGAAGCCATTGCCCTCGGCCACGATATCGGTCACCCCCCTTTCGGCCACGATGGCGAAACATTTCTCGCGGGCCTCTGTGAGGAACATGGCCTGCCGCCATTCCAGCACAATATCCAGTCGGTTCGATTCCTGGACAGGCTGGAAAAGAAGGGAAGAGGCTGGAACCTGACCCTCCAGGTGCTGGACGGCATCCTCTGCCACGACGGAGAAGTACACGATGGGCAGCTCAGCCCGGAGCCGGTCTCATCTTTTGCCGATTTTGACCGGAAGCTGCAAGCCAAGGAGGCGGATCCGGGACTCTCCCTGATGCCGGCGACCCTCGAAGGCTGTGTGGTGAGGCTGGCCGACACGGTTGCCTATATCGGCCGGGATATCGAAGATGCCATCGTTCTCGGCCTGATCGCAAGAGACGATATCCCCCAAAGGTGCTGCACCATCCTCGGCAGCACCAACGGCACCATCGTCTACAACCTCGTCACCGATCTGATCACCGCCAGTCGCATCGCGACGCCGGCAACCTCCTTCATCGGCTTCAGCGACAGGATTGCAGGCACTCTGGCCGAGTTGAAGGCCTTCAACTACCAAAAGATCTATCTGGCCCCGAGAACCAAGGCCAAATTCCCGCTGATCAGAGAGTGCTACAGTCGGCTTTTCAAGCACTATCTGGGCTTGCTCAAACATTCTCCCCACTTGGTTTCAACAGAAGTCGACCTCATGACCGATGTCACGCCAGCCGACCTGCAGAATTACAGCGACGAGGAGAAGGTGCGGGATTTCATCGCCGGCATGACCGACGATTTTTTTCTTAAGCAGGCCCAAATCATAGGTTGCACAATTCCTCTGAAGGAATAGCGGCAGCAGCTCTTTCCCTGTCTTTTGGGGGCAGCAAACACCACTTCATGACTAAACCATTGACCTCCAATCAGGAACATGGTATCCATGCTCCGCAACATGCACCCGTAGCTCAGCTGGATAGAGCACCGGACTTCGAATCCGGGTGTCGGGGGTTCGAATCCCTCCGGGTGTACCAATAAATTCAAGGGGTTAATCAGGGAATTCAACTGATTAACCCCTTTCTTTTTTGAATTTTGCTCCACTGCACTTTGACATTTTCTGCTTTCTTTTCGCATTAATTGACATTACAGTGGAACAAAAGTGGAACAAAAATTTGCTCAAAAAAGATGCTGGGAGGCTCGGTCATGGCGCGCATTCAGACCCGTCAAGGAATGAAACGAACGACGTATACGGCCACAGTTCGAATGAAAGGCTTTGCACCGCTGGCAAGGACTTTTGACACCAAGGGTGAAGCGAAAGCCTGGGCTGCCGACATCGAAAAGGAAATGCGGATGGGGCGCTATCAGGACGCCCGTCCTGCAGAAAAACTTACCTTTGCCGAAGTCTTGAACAGATATCTGGAGCAGGTATCAACGACCAAAAGGCCGAACTCGGAACGCCGCGACCGAGATTCGGTGCAGGCGATTCTTAACGGATTTGGTCCGGAAATTGCCTTGTCATCCATTAACGCGCAACGGCTCGCTGCCTACCGTGATGCCCGGATGAAAACTATCTCGCCCTCAACGATCCAGAAGGAATTTGCCCTACTCTCTCATATGTTCAATATCGCCAGCCGGGAATGGGGGCTGGCGGTTGATAACCCGGTCCGGAAAGTGAGCCGGCCAAAGATCCGAAACGGCCGCACACGGTTTCTGACCAAGGAAGAGGCTCAAAGGCTGTTGGATTGTGCCAAAACCAGCAAAAACGAGAAACTCTACCCTTACCTTCTGGTCATGATGCATACGGGGATGCGCCCGAGTGAAGCCGCCGGCTTACGATGGGGTGATGTGGATCTGGATGCTCGGCTGGTCAAACTCCAAACGACAAAGACCGATATGCGCTATGTGCCTCTCACGAAGATGGCTGAAAGTGCGCTTCGTTCCATGCGTCCAGGAGGAGCGACAAAGGATATGTATGTTTTTCTCCCTAAGAGCCGGATGGATTCAGCAGAGATCACGTATGTCCCCTGCCACTATTTCAAACGCTCTTTTACAACAGCCAGAGCCAAAGCGGGACTCGAGGACGTTCATTTGCATGATCTGCGCCATACGGCAGCCAGCCATCTCCTTATGTCTGGTGTGGACATCAGGACACTGGCCGAAATCTTAGGCCATAAGACTCTGCAGATGGTTCTCCGTTACACCCATCTGCTCAATGATCACAAATTGAAGGCTGTGGAGGGGATCAATTCTTTAGGATTGGAATAATCGCATCATCTGTAGCGACCCACAATGATAAACACCCGGACCCACATTAAGTGATAATGGGCCTGCAATTGTAATGACACCGGACCCACATTAATCGAGAATAAGGTTCAAGGCTCCACCTGGAAAAAGATACAGTAGTAAGGTTTGAACAGTTCGGCAGATTTTTTAAGATTGTACGCAGTAAGGTTAACGAGAACATCTGCGGATTCAGCAAGCTGTCCCCAGAACCCTGTCCCTTTGATGTCATAAGGGGCTAATCAATGCAAATACACCTTCACTGTACCTCCTTACTTTGACAGCTATCGGAATATCACCTAGTCTTTTTCCATCGCTTGATTCCCACCAAGACAGATTTTCCTCTGCCTCAGCAAATTCCTCAAAATTTTCATAAAAGTATTTAATGACAGAGGAATTTGGTACTCGCATATTCTTATGAATTCGAAAAGATGCTTTTGTCGCTGCGGGGTTTAGTACAATCTCAATTGCTCGTAGACGCGCCATTGGCTCTGCCATGAAACCGAAAGATTGTTGAGACAAATTTCTCTGTTCGCTTTTCTTTAAACCTAGTTTGCAATAAGCGAGAATGCAGGGACCAGGCCAGGCATTGACGAAACCAATAAGAGCAGCCTTGACACTTGCCTCTGGACAGAGCTCAAATTTCAGCATCTCGATAATTTCAAAGGTTAAATCATGTTTTTTTACCTTTTTTCGAATGAAAGAAGGGTAGAAACCAAATCGACCAGCAATCTTATCGACCATTACTTCTTCCGGATCGATCTTCGCCGGATTTGTATTGGTTCGCATAAACTTCAGCCTCTGCTGATCAGTCAGCACAAGCAAATGAGCAATCTCATGCCACTTCGTGAAGTAAGATCGAAATGCCTTGCTTCCTCTGCAATCTATTACTGAAACAAACTGGCGCTCCCAAGGCTCTCGATTTGTGAGCTTGAAGGTAATTCCCAAAACTTCATCATTCAGCTCGGAATCTAGATTGGCAAAAATCTTCTCTCCCCTGCTAACAAAACGCTTCTTGGTCGTTTCAAGCTCATTATCATCCCGAATTTCGCAAAACTGAGTATTCATTTTTGCTGCAATTGCTTCCAAGAGTCCTTGTAAAGTGTTGCAATCAGTGAATTCTTTGAGGATCTTCTTAACTTTTTTTTCACAAAAATTGAGAATCTCCTCAACCGGGTTGCTTATTTTTTTTATTCCAAGATCTTTCGCGAGCGTCCAGATTACAGGTGAGTCATTGAGTGAAGCCATGGTCATTCCCCGAAGACTTTCTTGAATGTATCAAACAACTTCTTCCATTCTTCTTTTGTGAGTTCCTTTTGCTTACTGGTACTTCTTCTAGCTACGATTGAACGTTGTGCCTCCAATACAACCAAGATTTCAGTGTATGAAGCTCCACATTCTACAGCAGCCTCAGATAACTCTGGGGGAATTGTGATGGGCCTAGTTTGTCTAGGCGTTTCTATCACCTCCCCTTTTAGTAGATAATCAATGGAGGCTCCTAAAACATTAGCAACCTCCAAAAGTTTCTGAGAACTAATATTTCTTTTGCCATTTTCAACATCACTCAAAAAGCCTTTGCTAATATTACCTTTTTGACAAAGCTGATCTTGGGTAAGACCACATTTTTCCCTGATCTGTTTGATTCTTTCTCCGACGGTAGCCACCGAAACACCTCCTAATTTTAACTGGTTAATCAACAATACATTACCATGTTCACCTATGCAAGATTTTTTTCGTTGACACAGGCCTCGAAGTTCGCTATACAGTAATACAGTATGGCATAGCGAATATTTTTAAACCTTATGATTTGGAGGAAAAGTTGGCCAAGAATCCACCCACCGGCGACGGACATCGACATGGCGCAGTCAAAGATCGCAGTCAGGTTTACAATCCGCACAATGACCGCTGGACCAAGAGAGGACCAGACGGAAAATTTATGGATCAAAAACAAAACAATACGCCCTTCAAAGGCGTAAGAAAGGAAAAGTAATTACAATTGCCTGCTCTTAACTATGGCTGACGGACATTGATTTACATCTCAGCAACTTTTCATACTCCAGGTGGAAAACGATGTCCGCCCACCTGCGAACAACTATTAAGGAGAAATGAAAAATGCCCAAAAATCACAAGTTTAAAATCGATAATATTGGTTACGAGTGGCCGAATCAGTTTATTACTGGAAAAGAAGTAAGAGAAGTTGGTCCTGGGATACCGGAAAGCATGGATCTTTTCCTAAAGATATCGGGACAACCGGGTAAGCTAGTGGAACTGGATGAAAGAATTGATCTCGGCCAACCCGGCATTGAAAAATTCTACACTCAGGAGTCCAGCTCAGACGCTGGAAACATCTGATGGTTCTTCTTCTGGACGAAGATTACCGCATCCTCGAAGAGGCCGGATTGAAGATTGAGGAAGACCCAAAACAGCGGTTTTTAATAATAAAAAATTTTCCGCTTTCTCCGGGCTTGTATAGTTATGAGAAACAGGAGCTTAACCAGGTTGCAGTTCTATGGATCGTTCCGATGGATTATAACACAAGTGGGGGCGATATGTTTTGGGTTCATCCTGCGTTGACTCGTACAGATGGGAAACCCATCCCCAATACGTCTGATTTTGGGGGTGGCGACTCTCGCCATCATAACGGCAAAGAATATTGTCGGTGGTCACGCCATTGGAAACCGACAAGCTGGAAACCTAAAATTGACAATTTTCAAAAGGTCCTTGATCGCATTGAATGGGCTTTAAAAAAACCGGATGCAAATCTATGAAAGGAAATCGTATTACTCTGCTCTGCAGTCATGACCGCGAACTTCGAGATTGGCTATCAGGAGATCCAGACGGCTACGAGCGTGGTGCTATAGTATTATTTCGTCGCCTCGCTAGAAAAGTGCATGGGCAACCTCGCTCAGACCGCTTTCTTGCCGTGGAAGTTATCAAAATGTCCAGTGACTGGATATTGGAAAGTTCTACGGTTCATCTAAAAATCAATTTGCGAAAGTTTCCTGAATTGTATTTTCGTTGTGAGAACGAAGGATTGGAGCTGGGATTTGCACACAGCCATTCACATAAGGATGTAAGCTTTTCTTTAAAAGATAATGTTAACGAAAAGAACATCTTGCATGGTCTCGCCGGATGCAATGGCGATCAATCCTTTTTAGTTGCGATGCTCCTTGTTGATAATATATGGCAAGCAAGAATCCGCCAAGGAGTTGATCCCGACCAGGTTTTGCATGTTCGCCATATTGCGTCTCTAAGCAATAAGATCGAACTTCATGGAATAACTAATCCTCATGAATCTATAGAAACCCTTAAACGTCAAGAAGCAGCGTTTGGGAAGCCTTTTAATGCCAAGCTGCAGTCATTGCGGGCGGTTATAGTGGGAGCAGGAGGAACGGGCTCTCCCCTTGCGACATTATTGGCTCGTGCAGGAATAGGAGAATTGATAATCATTGATGGCGATAATCTCGAAGAGACCAATATGAACCGGGTGCGCGGGTTTTGCTCTCAGGATATCAATAAGAACAAGGCACAAGCCTTGGTAAAATACATTAAAAGCATCAGACCGGATATTTCGGTTTCAGCCATCGACGACTATTTAAATGAATCTGGTACGGCTATCGATGCTCTTTCAAGTGCAGATATAATTTTTGGCTGCACTGATGATCAAGCCGGCAGAAATTTAATGAACCAAGCCTTGTATTATTATGCCCAGGCTTTTATCGATGTTGGCTTAACGGGTAAAATAGATTTTGATACTAATGGTGAACCCTACTTAAGAGATCATCGTGGCCGGATTAGTTGCATATTGCCTGAATCCGGTGCATGTCTTCGCTGTCAGCGAGTTGTGACAGATGAAAAATTAAAATACGAACAAGCTATCAAGGACAATCCCGGTCTAGCCAAACTTGACCCTGAAACACTCAAGCGAGATTATTATCTAATAGGCGGAGGTGAACAAGCTCCTGGGGTAGGCCCTTTTACCAGTGCTACGGCAGATATTGCGGTCGCAACCTTCATGAACCTCGTTAAACCTTATAGAGATCTTCCCACCGATTTGCTACCGGACAA
>MGTI01000044.1:60785-61733 GCA_001799365.1 Desulfobacterales bacterium GWB2_56_26
CTATTATTGAGGAAGGAAAGAAAATATAGACTGGAAATCCCTGCTTTAGGAGAAATTAATAAAAATGATTAGATGGCTTCAAGGGTTTCTTGAGCATATTTGGCGAAAAATCTCTCTTCAGGAGGAGTCTGTTGATCTAAAGGTTAAAAGTATACCAACAGAACCAAATATTCACTTTGACTCAATAACGAAAGTTAACAAAACACCAAAAAATTGTAATATTGGAAAAAACAATTTCATAATCGTTGTTTATCAGCAAAAGCCTCTTTGGACCTTGTTTCAATGTCCTTGCGGATGTGAAAAAGTCATCTCATTGTCACTCCAAAGAGTCCATAGACCTCATTGGAGAGTAAGTAAAAATAAATTGGGAAGACCAACATTATTTCCTTCTGTCTGGCAAAACAAAGGCTGTTGCAGTCACTTCTGGATTAAAGATGGAAAAGTTTACTGGTGCCAGAATACTGGGACTGATCCTGTGGGAAAGCAACAGTATTGAAATCATACAGGCCCCAGAGGTTGGCCTGTATGGCTGCCACCGGTTTGGTGCCGGATTCATATCCAGTAAGGTATTATTGCAGAAGTACCAGCCCATGGCATGGAGGTTGCTATTAAAAATAGTACCGGTTTCCTCGTCGGTGCTGTCAAAATAGACAAGATTGGCATAAGCCGTGGTGGTGGTTATGTCTTGCTTATCCATTCTCTGACACGCCAAACATCACAGGAATTTTTGAAATTTTAAGTGAACAAAAGATTGGTGTTGGCAACACTAGATACGAATACTCCATGAGAAGTTGACCTTCTTCCTGATGCTCTGCAGGAAAGCGGTAAACAGGCTCTCCGACTCGATGATGCCAAATCGGCGATGAACCTATCAACCTAAAACTTGATAAGAAAGTACTAAGGCATGGGGCACCGCAACAAATGGAGTAAAGGTAAATTAGTCGCCAG
>MGTI01000044.1:61816-62728 GCA_001799365.1 Desulfobacterales bacterium GWB2_56_26
GCCTGAGCTTCCAGTATATCCTCATCGCTGTATCCTTCATTTTTCATGTCATACAGGAATTCCCAATCGCCCATTTTCTCCTCCCTCATATTTTTCCTACAAAGATTTCTATGGTAACAATTTATTCTGCATTTTGCATTGTTATACAGAAAGAAAATACATTAGGCAACTTGTAAGACACTACAGCATTATCGTGCATGGTCACATTGAGGTTTCCATCGCCAATAGGAATGCGCTGGCAAGTCTTATGAGTTGAGACTTCCTGAAAATCCTAACTCGATAACCCAAAAAACGGTATAAAATTGTCCTTGAAATTTCGATCTGACAAGGCCAACTCCCTCCAGTTGAACCACACACAGAGAGCACAGGTTCATCTTTTCCTCTCATTAGGACCGCTCAAAACTTGAATCACTGGCAAATTCTTTACAAGGATGTGTCCTCCGACATTGCAGTTCTGTTGTTCTGGCTGAAAAAGATATTATCATTCTGACTATGGCGACAGAAGACTTTCTCAGAATTGGTACCTGCAGCTGGAAGTATGACTCCTGGGAGGGGCTGGTCTATCCTCGCGGTAAAGAAATAAATTACCTCAAGGAATACAGTAGTCATTTTTCAACCGTCGAAGTTGATCAATGGTTCTGGTCCCTGTTCAAAGGAAATACCGTGGTTCTTCCGAAACCTGAAGTTGTCCGGGAATATGCGGAATCAGTACCATCGGGATTTATCTTCAGCATCAAAGTCCCGAACAGCATCACCTTGACCCACCACTACAACAAAATGAAAAACGCACCCTTGATCCCCAACCCACATTTCCTTTCCACTGAATTAATGGGGAAATTCCTGCAGACCTTGGAGCCGCTTGGCGATCATATCGGCCCATTGATGTTTCAGTTCGAGTACTTGAATAAAAAC
>MGTI01000045.1 GCA_001799365.1 Desulfobacterales bacterium GWB2_56_26
TGAAACTTACGAGCAGGGTCGGCCAGGGCACAACCGTCTCGTTCCGGATAACCGCCGGCATCGACCATGCGGCGATTGAAATGGAGCAGATGAAACTTACGAGCAGGGTCGGCCAGGGCACAACCGTCTCGTTCCGGATAACCGCCGGCATCGACCATGCGGCGATTGAAATGGAGCAGATGGCGGCGACGCACCGTGGGTCGACCGGTTTATATCGCATTCTGGTGGTCGAAGATGAAAAAATCAATGCCATGGTGATTTCGGCCATGCTGGAGAAGCTCGGTCATCAGGTGCACCTGGCGACCGACGGGCTGCAGGCCTTGAAGATGATAGGGGATGGCTCCTTCGACTGCATCTTCATGGATATCCAGATGCCGGAGATGGACGGGGTGGAAACCACCCGGGCTATCCGGGCCATGACCGAAAATGTGGAGAAAAAGCTGCCTATTGTCGCCCTCACCGCCCATGCCATGAAGGGCGACAGGGAACGGTTCATGGCCGCGGGCATGGACGACTATCTGACCAAACCGGTGGAGATGGGCAGTCTGGTGAAGGTCCTGCGGCAGCTCGGCTGAAATTTCGTAAGCCATCAGCTCTTAGCTACATCATGAGCAAAGGCAGATAGATCTTCATCCACGCAGCTTATAGTACATATTCTTCGTTTATATGAAAGGAAGCTGACAGCTGAATGCTGACAGCTGATAGCTCATCTATCGCCGTCGATGGTACCCCGGCGCAGGGAAATCATAATTGCGCAGCCGACCAGCAGACCGGCCAGGGTTGCCAGCGGCACAGTAAATGAGTGCAGGGTGTCGAAGGCCATCCCCGCCAGGATCGGCGACAGCGATGCCGGAATATTGCTGGAGAACAGCCAGCCGTACACCTGGCCGACCTTTTCCGCCCCCCAGCAACGGGCGGCGGACGACACGTAGATGACGAGCACCCCGCCATAGTTGAAGCCGGTCAAAACTGCCACCGTCCAGAAGCCATACTGCGAACCGAGCAAGGCGGGGGCGGTCAGCAGCACCAGGGCCTGGCAAATGAGATTGGCCCGGATCGCCGACGTTGACCGCACCCGATCAAAGATCATTCCCCAGACGACCCGGCCGGCCGCATTGGCCAAGGCAAAGAGCGAGACGGCGGTGATGCCGATCCGCACCGCATCGCCATCTCCCCGGTACAGCTCTTTCAGATTGGCGTTGACGGCAAATCCGGCGGCAAGGCCCACGAACATCGCGCCGTAGAGGGTGCGAAAACCGGGATGCTTGAGAATTTCTCCTTTCTTCACCGATGGAACCGAAACCCGCGGGGACTCCTTTTCCGGAAAGCGCATGGTGGCGCCGGCGAGGGCCACGGTGGTCATGAAGATCAAACCGAAGATGAAAAAGGTCTCGAACGGCGTCTTGCCCAGGTCGGCCATGAGCCAGCCGCCGGTCTGGCTGACCAGGGCGGCTCCTCCGCCGAAGCCGGCGACGGCTACACCGGTCACCAGTCCCTTGGCTCTCGGGAACCAGCGGATGCAGACGGCGATGGGAACAATGTAGGCCATGCCGGCCCCGATTCCGGCGAGGAGGCCGATGCCCAGGATGGTAAAGACGAAGCTGTGCACGCCGAGACTAGCCAGCAGCCAGCCGCCGCCGAAACAGAGTCCGCCGGTTACCGCACAGACCCGCGGTCCGAGGCGCGGCAGCAGCATTCCGGCGAACATCATGGTCAGCGGGAAAACGAAGTAGAACACGGTGAAGGGAATCTGCGCCGACCCCTGCTGCAGCCCGGCCAGGGCCTTCAAGGGCTGGACATAGACGCTCCACGAGTAGGTGGCGCCCAGACACATCTGCATGAGCACGGCGGCAGGAAGAATGATATATCGCAAGGTATTTCCTTCCATTTGTTGGGTAAAGATAGGTACGGGACAGGCCCGACCGGTTCGGTCGATCCGCCGCCGAGCCTTTGGCAACGAATCGGAGTAACAACGCTGTTTCTTTACCTTTCCCGAGGAGAGGTTGTCAAGAAGTTCGTTGGAATTGGTCATACCAATAGCTGCACATTCATTTGAAAAGCAACAGTTGACTTTGGTATCATTAGAAAGAATAAGTTGTCTTATGATTTGAATAGGACTAGAGGGTGAGTCAATATCGAAAGGAAATTCTGCGGTTAGAGGATGGCCTGATTTTGGTCTCTTAAAAGACCAAAATCAGGCTTGACCCAAGGGTAATTTATCAGTTGCCGACAGGATGGCGACAGGGTATCTAGTGTCCTGTCATCGCATCTTGCTTGCCTAGCGGTGGGTGACAAGGAATGGGTGTGGCTTTTTTCGCGCCCCTATTCATTACGGAGCACATGAACAGTACGCCAAGGATGAAAAGGAAATGAAAATACTCGTGATCAACTCCGGAAGTTCGTCGATCAAATTTCAGCTTCTCGACATGCAGGACGAATCGGTCCTGGCATCCGGTCTGGTCGAGAGAATCGGCGAAGCGGAGGGCCTGATAAAATGTACCCTGCGGCCTGGGACGAACAGGGAAACCACCACCAAGAACATCTGTGCGGTACCCGACCACACCACGGGGATGCGGCTCGCGGTCGATTTGCTCACGGATAAAGAGCAGGGCGTCATCGCCGACCGCTCCGAGATTGCCGCGGTGGGGCACCGGGTGGTGCACGGAGGCGAGGACTTTCATCGGCCCACGGTCATCGACGCTGAGGTCATGGCGGCCATCGAAAAAAACATTCCGCTCGCGCCGCTGCATAATCCGGCGAATATCGACGGCATTCGGGTGGCCCAGGAGCTTTTTGCCGGCGTTCCGCAGGTGGCGGTTTTCGACACCGCCTTCCATCAGACCATTCCGCCCCATGCCTATCATTACGCCATCCCGTACGAGTTGTACGAGAAGGAGCGGATCCGCCGCTACGGCTTTCATGGGACTTCCCACAAATTCGTGGCCAGTGAGTGCGCAAAACTGATGGGCAGGGAGCTCGCCACCTTTAATGTGATAACCATCCATCTCGGCAACGGCTGCTCAATGACGGCGGTGGAGAACGGCAAAAGTGTCGATACCAGTCTCGGCTTCACGCCGCTCGAAGGCCTGGTCATGGGGACCAGAAGCGGCGATGTAGATCCGGCGATCCATGCTTTTCTCGCCCGCAACTGCAATCTGGACATCGAGGCCATCGATCGACTGCTGAACAAGGAGTCCGGCCTGAAAGGCCTCTGCGGCATGAACGATATGCGCGATATCCATACTGCGATTGCCGCCGGCAACGAACGGGCCAAACTCGCCCTCGAAGTCCAGACCTACCGCAACAGAAAATACATTGGAGCCTTTATGGCCGTACTCGGCCGGGTGGATGCGATCGTTTTTACCGCCGGCATCGGCGAAAACGACGAGGTGGTGCGGGAGAAGAGTCTTGCGGGGCTTGCGCCCTTCGGTATCGTCCTCGACCGCAAGGCCAACAGCCAGCGGATCAAGCAGCCCACCCTGCTCAGCAGCCCGGAGAGCCTGGTGCAGATCTGGGGCATCCCCACCAACGAAGAACTGGCCATTGCCCGCGAAACCAAAGGGGTCATAGAAAAGGACTGAGCGATGAGGACTGAGGACTGAGGAAAAGATTTGTGCTTTGTTCTTGCGTTGTTACTCAGTCCTCATTGCTCAGTCCTCAGTCCTTTTATGTCTCGCCTTAATCTCATGCAGCTGCTCATAGATCTGTAAGAGCTGACCATGGGCCGCTGAGGTCTCTTTCCAGGTCCTGCCGAAATGTAAGCCGGGGAAGGTGATCCGGCCGGCGATGATCCGCCTTGCCTCCTCAACCTCAAAATCCCGGTAAAAGAGTGAAAAACCGGTGCCGAAACTGTCAAGATCTTCGCCGACCAGGATAAAGCCCAGCAGGGTATGCAGCAGGCGGTAGAGCCGCAGCCGCTCCGGGGGTAAGGCGGCATAATCGAGGCACCAGCCGCACCATTCCGCCGCGTCCTCGCGGTTGCCCATGGCTAGGTGAAGCATGGCCTTCAATTCCCCGAATCGGAGGGTGGTCCAGGCGGAAGACTCGTCGAACAGGATGCCGATGCAGCCGGCCACCAGCTGATGATCGTTGTAGCTCATGACCTCAAGGCGGTCGAGGAAATCGGCCAGCGCAGGCTTCTTCATGCCCGGCAGGCGGAGGAGTTCCGTGCGCAGGGAGGCGCCCGCGGCCCGGTTGTTCCAGATCAGATCGTCGATGGGGTAGATCTCCGACATGCCGGGGGCGAGTATCCGGCAGCTGTATAAGCCGCAATGGCAGTATTCGGCGCGGTAAAGGGATCCACCCTCGGCCTCGATAAGCGCTGTGAGTCGTTTGAACTCGTCTTCGGTTGAGCCGTGGAATTCCCAGGGCGAGAAAGAAAAGTCGGCCTTGTCCCGGAACATCGACCAGGCGAGCAGGCCGTCGGAATCGACGAAATGGCTCTCCAGGTTGAAGGGATCGGCCACCGCCGACAGGTCGTGGCTCGGCGGATGGAAATGGCGCAGGCTGTCGAGGTTGCGGCCCTGCAGCAGTTCGGTCAAGGTTCGCTCGATAGCGGTTTCGAACCTACAGCTGGCACCGAAGGCCGCGTAGGTGCCGCCGCTGGCAGTATCGGCGAGCAGGGCGCAGATCACCGGAAAACGGCCGCCGAGCGAGCCGTCCTTGACCCGGACGATAAAACCGTGGTCGGCCAGGGTGTCGAGGATACCGCTGAGCCTTGGGTTCTTTTTCAGCACCGCCTCCGGAACATTGGGCAGGCTCACGCCCTTGCTGATAATGATATTCTTGACGTACCGTTCGACGATCTCGGCGATAGCCTGGGCGCAGCATTCCGTAGGGGAATTGCCGGCGGCCATACCGTTGCTGACGTAGAGATTGTTGAGCAGGCTGACCGGGAAATAGACGGGTTTGCCGCCCTGGGAGAGGCTGCGGAAGGGCAGGGCGCAGATGCCCCGTCTGGTCGATTCGGTGTTGTTGTCGCAGAGATGGTCGAAACGCAGCTCGCCGTCGGGATCGTACAGGGCGCGGAGCCGGCCGTCGAGCAGTTCGGTGCCGTCCGGCCCGGCGATCGGCACTGCCTCATCGCCTTCTGGCGGAAACCATTTTTCGTCCGGATAATAAAAAAACGGCTGTTCCACCTCGCGCTCGTCGAGAAAATATTCGGCGAAGAAGAAATTGGTCTGGAGCCGCTCGAAGAACTCGCCCAGGGCACTGGCCTGGCAGGCCAGCCGCGACGTCCCTTTGCCGTTGGTGTAGAGATGGGGACAGGCGGCGGCGCGCAGATGCACCGACCAGCAGTCCGGTGCCGGATTCTGCCAGCTTACCGTCTCCGTCGGAAAATTGAGGGTTTCAAGCAGGGTGGTTGCCTTGACGATGGTATCTTCGAGGGAGGCATCCTTGCCGGGAATAAAAGTCTTTGGGGTCATGATATGGCACAGCGGAAAAATGGATAACAAGGGGATGGAGAGGCAACCGGAGCGGTGGCCTCCACAGGTAGATACCATGCCGGTCCATCATGCACAACAGGGATGATGCGGATTTCGTGAAAAGCCGGCCAGGTTGCAGCCGGGAGGCGGGAGCAAAAGCTTGTTCCCGCCGCCACACCACGGTTTTGCACCTATTCGGAAAGGTGATTATGGCAGGGCGGCAGGAACAGGAAGTCGATAAAAATTACTGGATCTTTCCACCCGCCCGGAGCGAGTCGGCGAGCATCTCGACGACGAAGCGGACTTTCTCGCCCGATTCGTGCTGTTGCAGATTGTCCTGGATATGCATGACGCAGGTCGGGCAGCCGGTCGCCACATACTCGACGCCGGCATCCTTGATGTTTTTCACCTTGTGGTTGTTGATCTTGATCGCGGTATCGTAGTGGGTGATGCAGTAACTGCCCGCGCTGCCGCAGCAGACCGTGGCATCCTTCATCTCGCGGAACTCGACGCCGGGGATCATCTTTAAAAGCTTGCGGGGCTGTTCGGTGATGCCTTGCCCGCGCACCATGTGGCAGGGATCGTGATAGGTCACCTTGTAGGGCAATCTCCCCAGTTCCTCAGGCTTTATGTCTATGTTCTTTTCGATGAATTCGTTGATGTCGTAGACCTTGCCGGTGAAGTCGCGCAATTCCCGGCTGTCGTCCAGGAAAAGCTTAATCTCCTTTTTCAGGGCCATGCCGCAGGACGAGCAGGCGACGACGATGGCATCCAGGTTGTAGTGCTTAAACAGTTCGAAGTTGTGGGTCATGAACATCTTTGCCCCGTCGTAGTCGCCGTTAGCCAGCACCGGGGTGCCGTTGCATTTCTGGCCCTTCGGGATGACCACCTCGCAGCCGTAGCCGGTGAGGATGTCCACCACCGATTTGACTACGCCCGTGTAGATGAGATTGCCGGCGCAGCCGGTGAAATAGCCGACGCGCATTTTAACTGGCCCCTCTTTCGGCGGGATCACCTCGGGGTAGAGGCTCTGGGCGCTGCGCAGGGCCATCTGCGGGAAGAAGCGGCGTTTGGAGAAACCGAAAAGCGGAAACAGATGGCGGACGGGGTTGTTTGGGCCGATGCCGAAAAGGGCCCGCTGGGCCAGGCCAATGATCATGGCGGCTAGGGTCATCGGCCATTTGTGCCAGAGCAGCTGGCGGAAAATGAGGGCCTTGAAGAAGCCCAGTCCCTGCTGAGTGGTGATATACCAGCGCAGCCTGAGGACCACGTGTTCCGGGCTAACCCCGGCCGGGCAGTTGGCCGAACAGGTCTTGCAGTTCAGGCATTCGTTGATGGCGTCTTTGACCCTCTCGGTGATCTGCAGGTCGCCCGAAACCAGCTTTTCGGCGAGCTTGTTCTTGCCGCGGGCTACGTAAAGTTCGTTGCCCATCTCTTTGAATACCGGGCAGACACTGCGGCATTTGCCGCACTGCATGCATTTCTGGAATTCCTTGGCGGCCTCAAGAAGATGTTCTTCGGCCTGTCGTTTGGTTGCGGTGGGAGTATTCATCTGTCGATACCTCGCTTAAACGGTCCGGTCTTCGGGCATGTCGAACATCTTGCCGGGATTGAGGAGGTTCTCCGGATCGAAAGTCTTCTTGATGTTCTGCAGCAGCCTGATGCCAGCTCCGCCGAGCTGTTTTTCGAGGAACGGCTTTTTCTCCAGACCGATTCCGTGCTCGCCGGAAATAGTGCCGTCGAGATCGATGGCCAGCTGGAACAGTTCGGCAACCGCTTTCTCGGTGCGGGCCATTTCGTCCTTGTCGCGCATGTCGACAAGGAAGGTCGGATGGAGATTGCCGTCGCCGGCGTGGCCGAAGATGCCGACCTGGAGCTGGTATTTCTTGGCGATATCGGTGATTCCCCGGACCATGTCCGGCAGTTTCGAGCGCATCACCGTGGCATCTTCGAGGATCAGATTGGGTCGTACGCTGGCCAGGGCATTGAGGGCGACCCGGCGGCCGGCGAACATTTTATCCCTTTCCTCGGAGGATTTGGCCCGGGCAAATTCCCGGATGTCGTTTTTGCGTACTTCGGCCTCAACCTTGGCCATTTCGGCGATGGCCGAGTTTTTCTCGCCGTCTGTTTCAATAAGCAGCACCGCCTCGGCATCCCGGGGCAGACCGCAGTCCTTGAAATTCTGGATGGCGTTGATGGTGGCGTTGTCCATGAATTCCATGGTCGAAGGGGTGACGCCGGCGGCGATGATGGCCGAAACTGCTTTGGCGGCGCCATCAAGGCTATTGAAGATGGCAAGCGCCGACTCCCGATGCTCCGGAATCGGCAGGAGGGAGAGGGTGACCTCGGTCATGATGCCCAGCATCCCTTCGCTGCCGACGAAGATCCCTTCCATGTTGAAGCCGGCGACGTGTTTGACGCATTTATTGCCGAGAATGACGATGTCGCCCTGAGGTAAAACAACCTTCATCATCTTGACGTAATCCTTGGTGACCCCGTATTTCAGGCCTCGCAGCCCCCCGGCATTTTCGGCGACATTGCCGCCGATGGTGGAAAAGCCCACGCTGCCGGGATCGGGCGGATAGAAGAGGCCGGCTTGGGCGGCAATCGGGTCGATATCGGCGGTGGTGAGGCCAGCCTCGACGGTGATGAGCCGATTGGCGGGATCGAAGTCGATAATCCGTTTCATCCGGTCCATAACCAGAACAACACCTTTTTTAAGCGGCACCGAGCCACCTGACAAGCCGCTGCCTTGCCCCCGGGGCGTGACCGGAATATGTTCCCGATAAGCAAATCTCATCAACTGACTGATCTGTTCGGTCGTGCTGGGGAAGACCACCGCTTCAGGCTCTATTTCGACGTGGGAGGCGTCATAGCTGTAGGCAATCATGTCCTCTTTTTCAAAAAGAGTATTGGTCGTTCCGAAAATGGCCTGCAATTCCTCGATCTGGCTTTTTTTCATGTTGTACTCCATCAACGTGGGACAATATCTGGTTGGGTTGGTGATCCGCTATGCTGGTGAATACATCTCATATTAGACGAAGAGCAGGTCGATGGCTCGGTTAAACCGTCGATGGCATACTCAAAGCCAATGGTAGTACCAATTTTAAAAGATACCAATGTTCTTGTCAAGGCAAAAGAGCCGGGCAGTGGATGGTTGGGACAACATCATGAAATGTTAACATAAAAAATGATACAGGATGTATTCTTCCGCGAATACAAGGATCGATACCAATGCGATCACCAGAGGGAAGGTGTGTCCCCGAGGCCGATTCTTCCGGCCTCTCTTTTTTCCGTTCCTCCCCCAAATGTTCTGTAACTCACCGGGATATGGGAAAAGTTATTACTTTGACTTTCTTTGTCGTACCTATTATAATGCCCGCGAATTTGAACTTCAGACAGAGGCTAAGGGTATGGCTGAGTCAGGCGTGGGGGTGGGATGACGTGTCATGAATACGGGTAGATGTAAAAACCATCCTCTGGTCGAAAGTTCCTACTACTGCGCGAAATATCAGTACTACCTCTGCCCTGATTGTCTCAAGTGTTCAGATCCTCAGTTCTACTGCAAGTTCCGTACTGCCTGCATCATTTGTTTTTTTGAGAAAGAAAAGAAAGAGAAGCTGTCCTGAGACGGACGGTGCACCACACGGCAAACCTGCCGTTTCGATGATCTGGAAATAGGTTTACGTTTCCGTCAATGTAACATTTGCCGTGAAATTGCCGAGATGAGACGGATCGCTGTGGTATCAATCTGAATGATATGATTTAGCAGAAAAAAAAATCAGAAGTTTATTCCAGAATTAATGGAGTTTTAAAGGAAATTTACGCAATTACAAGTTGTAAGTGGAAAAATATATGATATATTTCGGCGGTGCTTCAGAGCATGCTCGGGGGAGATTCGGAGGGTGTCTTTTATGCGCTGCAAGTTGTTTATTTTCTTTGCACAAATTCTTTGCACACTTTGCAAATCGCGGCCCCTCCGGGGGTAATGAAAAAGTTGTGAAGATTTTACGTAAAGATATGTATATCGCACCAGGGGAACTCACTGCCCAGGGCCCGGTTCAGGGGTAAGAGTATTCGGTTTGTTGATTGGGCGATTTGTGCTGTTTCACCGGATACAGCTGCGCGATGAGTAAAAGAAGATGATTCACCCAGCGTTTCCCCGGCAAATAAGGAAACCCGCATGAGTAAATGCACAGTTACATTTCTTCCCCACCAAAGGAGTACAGCTGTCTCCGCCGGGGAGAGTATTATCCGGGCCGCACTGCAGGCCGGTGTGCATATCAATGCTTCCTGCGGCGGCGAAGGTGTCTGCGGCAAATGTCGGATTCTCATTGAAGCCGGTGCCGTTGACGACGGCTTTTCCGACAGGCTTGCCGAGGAGGATGCCGCCAAGGGTTACCGCCTTGCCTGTCTGGCCAAGGTCACCGAAAACGTCACAGTGCGGATCCCGGTGGAATCCGCCATGGACAAGAGCGTGATGAATCTTCAGGTCACGCCGCGCCGCACCGCCACCATCCAACATCCGGATTTCGAGAGCCTGAAGGAAGAAGGGCTCTTCATCCCTCCGGTAGAAAAGCTCTTCGTCTCCCTGACGCCCCCTGATGCCGTCAACAATATGCCCGACGTGACCCGGCTGGTCGAGCACCTGAAGCAGGAGTTGAACGAGCACAAGCTCGAATTGACCCTGCCGGTGATCAAGAAACTGCCGGGGCTTCTCCGCGGCAACGATTGGCAGGTAACGCTAACGATTATTCGGGCGGTCCGGGATGACGGCAAAAATGTCATCCAGAACGTCCAGGCGGGCGACAGAACGGCCCATAACTACGGGGTGGCCCTGGATATCGGCACCACCACCATTTACGGCCAGCTCATCGATCTCGCTACCGGCGAGTGTATGGCCGAAGCCGGCGATTTCAACGGCCAGATCAGCTACGGCGAGGACGTCATCACCCGCATCATGTATGCTGAGAAACCGGGCGGTCTGGACAAATTGCATGAAGTGGTGGTCGGCACCATCAACGGCGTCCTCAGGAAGATTATCGCCCAGTCGAAGGTGGATCGGGAGGATGTTTCGACGATCACCATCGCCGGCAACACCACCATGACCCAGCTCTTTCTGCAGGTCGAGCCGCGTAACATCCGCCGGTCGCCCTACGTGCCTGCTGCGACGCTCTATCCGCCGTTTTCGGCAGAAAGCGTGGACATCGATCTCAATGACCACGCCATTGCCCTGATCTTTCCCCAGATTTCGAGCTTCGTCGGCGGGGATATCGTCGCCGGGGTTATGGGTTCCGGGATGTATCGCGATGAGCGGCTGACCCTCTTTCTCGACATCGGCACCAATGCCGAACTGGTGGTCGGCAACAAAGACTGGCTGGCCTGCACCGCCTGTTCCGCCGGACCGGCGTTCGAGGGCGGCGGCATTGAATTCGGCATGCGCGCGGCAAAAGGCGCCATCGAAGATTTTTCGCTCGATCCGCTCACCTATGAGCCGATGATCTTCACCATCGGAGACGTCCGGCCCAAGGGGATCTGCGGCTCGGGCCTCATCACCATGGTGGCGGTGTTGTTCGAGATGGGCGTGATCAACAACCGCGGGAAGTTCAACCGCGATTTGGGCACCGATCGGATCCGGTCCAGGAACGACATCTGGGAATATGTTGTCGCCTGGAAGGAAGTGACCCAGATCGACCGCGACATCGTGCTCACAGAACCCGATCTCGACAATCTCATTCGGGCGAAAGGTGCCATCTACAGCGGCTGCATGACCCTGCTCGAAGAGGTGGGGCTGACCATGGACATGGTCGAGCGCATCATTCTGGCTGGCGGCTTCGGCAGCTATATCGACCTGGAGAAGGCCATGACCATCGGCCTCTTGCCCGAGATCGATCCCGACTGCGTCACCTTTATCGGCAACGGCTCGCTGATGGGGGCCAAGATGAGTTCGCTCACCAACAGAATACGTAAGGATATTGTAGCAGTGACCCGGCAGATGACCAACTTCGAACTGTCCGAGACACCGTCCTACATGGATAATTATATTGCCGCGATGTTTTTACCGCATACGGAAATCGAGAAGTTCCCCCGATTGAAAGCAAGAATGGAGGCACGGGCGAGAAAATAAGGGTGAATGGATTGATTTTCGTACAGGGGCGTCGACCCGCCAGGGCCGTTCCGCACCCTCCCGATTACGGTTGGGAGCCTGTCACCGAGTGGAATATCGCGAGAGCGAGTTGAGCATATAGGAACATTTTGTACCTCTTGTTGTTTGGCTAGTTTGTGAAAAGGGGAGGTTGCTGTTGCAGTCCGATAACAATCTCCGGAGAATAATTACCTACCAGTAAGGAGGCAAAAGTGGGATTTGAACTAAAGAAGGAATCCTATAGCGGCGGCATTAAGGCTATTTCCATCGGCAAAGGCGATTCCGCCATCACCGTGGGAGCTCAGACATGTTATCCCTTCTACACTTTTGAAGGCAACATGCCGAACAAGCCAATTATTGCTATGGAGATCTGGGACATGGCGCCGGAAGATTGGCCGGAACCCGTCGTGGCGCCCTTCAAGGATGTCATCTCCGACCCTGCTGCCTGGGCCAAAAAGTGTGTCGAAGTGTATGGCGCCAACGCAATCGTTATCCAACTGAAAAGCGTCGATCCCAACGATAAGGATGCCAGCCCTGAATCCGCAGCCGAAACCGTGAAAAAGGTTCTGGACGCCATCAAAGTTCCCCTGATCGTCTGGGGTTGCGCCAATCCGGCTAAAGACGAGGTCGTCCTGAAAGCCGTTGCCGAAAAATGTCAGGGTTACAACCTGGTCCTCGGCCCTGTCGAAGAGAAAAACTATAAAGGTATCGGCGCGGCCGCCATGGGCTATGGCCATGCGGTCATTTCTTCTTCGCCGATCGATGTCAACCTCGCCAAGCAGATCAATATCCTCCTGGAAAACCTCGGCATGCCGATGGAGAGGGTATTGGTCGATCCGACCACCGGCGGTCTCGGCTACGGTATGGAATATACCTACTCGGTCATGGAACGGCTCACCATGGCGGCCATGGTCCAAGGCGATGAAAAACTGCAGTTCCCGATGATCAACAACCTCGGCAACGAGGTCTGGAAGTGCAAGGAAGCCAAGCAGACCGTAGCCGACGCACCGGTTCTCGGCGACCCGGAAAAACGCGGTATCATGATGGAATCCATCGGCGCCGTTTCCTATCTGCTGAGCGGCTCGAGCGTGCTCATCATGCGTCATCCCGAAGCAATCAGGATGGTCAAGGAATTCATCAATGCGCTGGCTGACGGCGGTTCTTTGCAGCAGGCTGCGCCGATCGCCAAGAAGCTTGCCGAAGTCAATGTCGATTTCGCGGCTCTGGCGCCAAAACCCGATCTGACCATCGCCGCAGAAGAGAAGAAAGCCGCTCCGGCTGCGAAGAAAGAGGCGCCTGCCGCCCCGGCCGCGCCTGCCGCCAAGCCGGCTGCCGCCACTGCCCCTGTCGCACCGGCAGCCAAGCCGGAAGTGAAAGCCGAAGCCAAACCGGCACCCGCTGTAGATCCTGCCGCCCAGGCGAAAGCCGAAGCGGAGGCCAAAGCCAAGGCTGAAGCTCAGGCCGCAGATCAGGCTAAAGCCAAGGCTGACGCGGAAGCAAAAGCGAAAGCCGATGCCGAGGCGAAGGTCAAAGCCGATGCCGCCGTCAAGGCTCAAGCGGAAGAAGATGCCAGAAAAGCGGAAGCAACTCAGCGGGAAGAGGACGAAAAAGCCCTCAAGCGGCTCCGAGCCCAGGCCCGCAAGGCTGCCGAAGAGGCTGGCGCCGCCAAACCTGTTGCCGAAATGGCCATGAGCGCCGACCCGGTTCAGAAAACCCAGCAGGACAAGATTCTTGACATGCTTGACAGATTCCATCGGAGAAAAAGATAAAGAGTATCAATTAGTAAAGGAATAATGAAGTATCGCTCTTGAGATAATTGATAGTCTCAAAAACTCTATGAGGAGGAACCTCGATATGGCAGAAGTAACCACCAAAGTTGATAAAGTTGCCAAACTAGCTGATCCGATGGAATCATCGATTGAGCCGTCGACCCAGGAGATGATCCGTCGGGCCCAGAAATTGGGTATTGAAACCGTCTTCGATCGCGCCGTCACCATGAAGCCCTGTGCTATTGGACTTCAGGGTATCTGCTGTAAAAACTGTGCGATGGGCCCCTGCCGTCTACCCCTGCCGAAAGATGGAATTCAGGGCGAAGATACTCGTAAAGGTCTTTGCGGCGCGACCGCAAATACAATCTGTGCAAGAAACTTCCTGCGTATGATTGCTGCCGGCGCCGCTGCCCACTCCGATCATGGCCGGGCCGTTGCTGAAACTTTTCTTTCGGCCGCCAAGAAACATACCAATGACTATAAGATCAAAGATCCGGGCAAGCTCATTCAGATCGCCCCGTACTTCGGCGTGGCCACGACTGTAGAGGTCGATGGTGTTGTGAAAGACCGGGATCTCAACGAGATTGCCGTCTGTGTTGCGGAAAAGGCCATCCAGGAATGGGGTAAGCCCTCAGGAACCCTTGCCTATCTGAAGCGAGCTCCTCAACCTCTGCAGGACAAATGGGAAGCAGAGGGTGTCATGCCTCGGAATATCGACCGGGAAATCGTCGAATGTATGCACAGAACCCATATGGGTGTCGATCAGGATTACAAAAACCTGATGAAACAGGGTACTCGTGCCTCCCTGGCCGATGGCTGGGGTGGCGCAATGATCGCCACAGATCTGCAGGATGTAATGTTCGGCAGCCCCACACCTCTGCAGTCGGAAGCTAACCTTGGGGTGATGAAAGAAGACCATGTGAATATTATCGTCCATGGTCATGAGCCGCTTCTTTCAGAAATGATCGTGGCCGCTGCTCAATCCCAGGAGATGGTCGATTACGCCAAGTCGAAAGGCGCCAAGGGGATACAACTCGGCGGAATTTGCTGTACCGCCAACGAAATCCTTCAGCGTCATGGCGTACCTCCCGCCGGAACCTTCCTCCAGCAGGAACTGGCAATCATTACCGGTGCCTGTGATGCGATGGTCGTAGACGTTCAATGTATTTTCCAGAACTTGGCCAACGTTGCAAAATGTTTCCACACCAAACTCATCACCACTCATCCGATTGCCAAGATGGAGCAGGATAATGTGGTTCACATTGAGTTTGATGAGCACCATGCGATGGAAGATGCCATTCGTATCGTCAAGATAGGGATTGATAACTTCCAGAAACGTGGTGTCGATGTCATGATTCCGCGTCACAAATCATCGCAGATTGCCGGTTTTGGCGTTGAATCCATAAAATATCACTTGGGTGGCAGTTTCCGAGGCGACTACTTCACCTTGAATGACAATATCATAAATGGCCGTATCCGTGGTATTGCCGGTGTTGTTGGTTGTAATAATGCTCGTACCAAGCATAACGAAGAGCATATCACCCTGATTAAAGAACTGATCAAGAACGATGTCATCGTCTTGACTACCGGTTGCAGCGCCATCGCTTGCGGTATCCACGGTTTGCTCACTCCCGAATCAGCGGCAGTTCATTGCGGTCCTGGTCTTGCCGAGGTCTGCGAGACTGTTGGTATTCCGCCTGTCCTCCATCTCGGTTCCTGTGTCGATAACAGCCGTATTCTTTTGGCTGCTACTGAAGTTGTGAAAGCTGGTGGACTGGGGAAAGACATTTGTGATCTTCCTGCAGCAGGAAGTGCACCTGAGTGGATGAGCGAGAAGGCGATTGCCATTGGACAATACTTTGTCGCCTCCGGTGTCTACACCGTTTTCGGCTATCATATGCCTCTCGACGGTGCTCCGGTATTCAAGGATTATCTGTACAAGGAAATGGAAAAAATGTATGGCGGCAAATGGGATTGCGAACCCGATCCGATCAAGCATGCCCATAAGATGATTGCCCATATTGATAAGAAACGTAAGGAACTTGGCATCGACAAGGCTCGTGACAGGGTGCTTATGGATATGGCTGACAGGCAAGCCCTTGGTATGGAATAATCTCACAAAAACGAACCCGATATTACTAATCCATAATAAAGGAGCAAAGTATGTCAAGATTAGTAGCATTTGCAGCTATACAGGGCGGTTACAAGGTTGTATCCCAGGTGGAGGGAGAGCTGGAAAAAGCTCTTCAGACCTATGACGCCGCCACCAAAATAGGATTCCCCAATACTGCGTACTATCTTCCGGTCATTTATTCTCTCACCGGCATGAAATGTGAGACCCTGGAAGATCTGAAGAAGCCGATGCAGTTTGCCCGCGGCCTTCTGCCGCCCCATATCAAGGGCAGCAACCATCTGCCCTACCTCGGACCGCTTCTCGATGCCGGTATGGCCGGTATCTTCGCCTACGAGGTAAAAGAGGCTCTGCGCATCCTGCGTGAGCCCGATTTCTATGTAGACACAGAGGATCCGGATATCGATTCAGGCAAGATCTGGGTCGGTCCCGCCAATGACATTATTCTCCGAAAGCGTGGTGTCGAATTCGTTGACGGTTCGGCTCCCGGTTTTGCAGCAATCGTGGGTGCAGCTCCCAACGCTGAGATCGCCAAGATGATCGTCGAGGATTATCAGAAGAAAAACCTCTATATCTTCTGCGCCGCCAACCACAACGGCAAGACCGTCATCGAGCAGCTTCTTGAGGCCGGAGTGCAGATCGGTTGGAATACCCGTATCGTACCTTTCGGTCCGGATATCTCCTCGGCCGTTTTCGCCCTCGGTTTTGCCAACCGTGCCGCCATGGCCTTCGGTGGTGTTCAGCCCGGCGACTTCCGCAGAATGCTGATGTACAACAAGAACCGTATCTTCGCCTTCGTCAATGCGCTGGGCGATGTCGGCACCGAGTGGGCCGTTGCGGCTGCCGGTTGTGTCAACTGGGGCTTCCCGACGCTTGCCGATACCGATATTCCGGAGATCCTGCCGACCGGTATCTGCACCTACGAGCATGTTGTCGCCAACGTGCCGCACAACGAGATCTGCCAGAAGTCCGTTGAGGTGCGCGGCTTGAAGATCAACGTCACCCAAATCGACATCCCCTGTGCCTTTGGACCGGCATTCGAGGGTGAGCGGGTACGCGGCGGCGATCTTTTTGGTCAGATGGGCGGTGGCAAGACTCAGTGCACCGAGCTGGTTAAGATGGCCGAGATGAGCGAGATCGAAGACGGTAAAGTAGTCGTTGTCGGCAAGGATGTCGGTGACATGAAAGAAGGCGAAACCCTGCCGCTCGGTATTTTTGTGCAGATCGCCGGCCGTGAGTTCCAGACCGACTTCGAGCCGATCATGGAGCGCCAGATTCACCATCTGATCAACTATATCCAGGGCGTCATGCATATCGGCCAACGCGATATCTCCTGGGTCCGTATCAGCAAGGCGGCAGTTGAAAAAGGCTTCACCCTGAAGGATATCGGTGTCGTACTTCATGCCAAGTTCCACCAGGATTTCAAGAAGATCGTTGATAAAGTCCAGGTAACACTGTTCACCAACAAGGCAGATGTCGACAAATTGACCGCCACTGCCCGAGCCGAGTACAAAACCCGTGACGAGCGTGTCGACAAGATGACCGACGAGGATGTCGATACCTTCTATTCCTGCAGTCTCTGCCAGTCTTTTGCCCCGAGCCATGTCTGTTCGGTGAGTCCGGAGCGGACCGGCCTCTGCGGCGCTTACAACTGGATGGATTGCAAAGCTTCATTTGAGATCAATCCGACCGGACCCAATCAGCCGATCAAGAAGGGCAAGGTTCTCGATCCGGTCCTCGGCCGTTTCGAGGGTGTGGATGAATTCATCAAGGTTGCCTCTAAAGGCGCCGTTGAAACCTATAACTTCTACTCGATGGTTCAGGCACCGATGACCACCTGCGGGTGCTGTGAATGTATCGCCGCCATGCTTCCGGCTTGTAACGGCATCATGACCGTCGGCCGCGACTACACCGGTGATACCCCGTCCGGAATGAAGTTTACCACCCTCGCCGGTGTGATGGGCGGCGGGGCCTCTTCTCCGGGGTTTGTCGGCCATTCCAAGTTCAACATCACCCAGGGCAAATTCATCCTCGGCGATGGCGGCCTGCTGCGCATGGTATGGATGCCGAAGGTCGTCAAAGATGAGATCCGCGATCGCCTGAATGCTCGCGGCGAACAGATGGGCGTCAAGAATTTTGCCGACATGATTGCCGACGAGACCGTCGGGATCACCGAAGACGAGATTCTGCCATGGCTCCAGGAGAAGGGGCATCCTGCTCTCAGCATGCCTCCGATCATCGGCTAACAATCAGGCAGGGGCATGGTTCTCTTCTTTTACGGGAACCATGCTCAACCGGCTTTGAATTAATATAAGGAGACAAAACAAATGGCGTTAACAGGAATACAAATCTTTAAGCTCCTGCCCAAAACCAATTGCAAGGAGTGCGGAGTTCCGACTTGTCTTGCTTTTGCTATGAATCTCGCTTCCGGTAAGGCCGAACTTGATGCCTGCCCTTACGTATCCGATGAGGCCAGAGCTCAGCTGGCCGAGGCCTCGGCTCCGCCGATTCGTCCGGTGGCTATCGGCAAGGGCGTCCGTGCTGCCAAGACCGGTGGTGAAACCGTGATGTACCGGCATGAAAAGACCTTTTTCAATCCGACTCTTTTTGCCGGAATTATCACCTCGGACACTGCACCTGCGGTGGTCGAAGGCAAACTCAAGGCATGGAACGCCCTGCAGTATGAGCGGGTCGGCCTGAACCTGCGTCCGGAACTGGTGGCCTTGAAAGATGTTAACGGCGACGGCGTGGCTTTTGCGACCCTGGCCAAGCAGATCGCCGAGACCTCCGAGTTCAACCTTATCCTGATGAGCGAGAAAGCGGACATCATCGAAGCGGCAGTCAAGACCGCCGGCTTCAAACGGCCTTTAATTTATGCCGCCACCGCCGCCACCGCCGATGCCCTCGGCAAGATTGCCCTCGACAACGACCTGCCTCTGGCGGTCAAGGCCGATTCCATAGACGGATTGATCGCCCTCACCGACAAGCTGGTGGGTATGGGCGTGAAGGACCTGGTGCTCGATTCCGGTTCCCGTGAAGTCAAGCAGGCCCTGGAAGATCAGGTCGCCATCCGTCGCGCGGCGCTGAAGGCCGGCAATCGTTCCGTCGGTTTCCCGACCATCACCTTCCCCTGCGAAATGGCCTCCAATATCGCCATGGAAGGTATGATTGCCAGTATGTTCGTGGCTAAATACGGCGGGATCGTGGTCATGTCCGACCTGACCACCGAGGTCATCTTCCCGCTGCTGCTGGAACGGCTCAATATCTACACCGACCCGCAGCGGCCGATGACGGTCACCGAGGGTATCTTCGAGATCGGCGCGCCGAACGAGAACTCTCCGGTCCTGGTTACCACCAACTTTGCCCTCACCTACTTTATCGTCTCCGGCGAGATCGAGGCGAGCAAGGTACCTGCCTGGCTGCTCATCAAGGATTCCGAGGGACTCTCCGTCCTCACCGCCTGGGCGGCCGGCAAGTTCGGCGGCGACGATGTGGGCGCGTTCGTCAAGAAGTGCGGCATCATGGATAAGGTCAAGCATAAGGAACTCATCATCCCAGGCTATGCTGCAGCTATCGCCGGCGATGTCGAAGAAGAGCTTTCGGGCTGGACCATCACCGTAGGACCGAGAGAGGCTGCCCATATTGCAGGGTTTTTGAAGAGCAGATAATCTTTATTATAAAGGGCAACCGGCAATTTCTCCATGAGAGGGGCCGGTTGCGTTTTTGTTCCAGGATATTGGAGTTGTTCGATAGGTTGTTTTACAACAAATCTGAAAAAGGAGAAAAACATGATTCTTTTTGGCGAAAGCCTCAATGTCATTTCCAAAGTAATCGGAAAGGCATATAGAGAGCGCGATCCAAAACCGATCCAGGAAGAGGTGCTCGAGCAGCAGAAGCTCGGCATGGACTATATCGATATCAACCTTGGTCCGGCCAAAAAAGATGGTCAAGAATTGATGCCGTGGGTAGTTCAGGTGGTTCAGGAAGCTGTACCCAATATGCCGCTGCTTCTCGATACCTCGAATATTGCTGCGATCGAGGAAGGACTAAAAGTTGCCAAGCCGGCTTCCAAACCGCATATCGTCAACTCGATCATGGCCCGGCCGGAGCGCTACACGGTCATGCTGCCAATGGCCGCTAAGTATCAGGCAGATATCGTTGCCCTGATGTGGGGACCAGATGGCTTGCCGCGTGATGAAAACGAGCGCGCCGCGCTGGCCGTCGAGCTGATTTATGCTGCCAATGAGGCCGGTATTCCCAACGAGAAAATCTGGGTAGACGGTATCGTTACCCCGGTCAATATCCAGCAGGCACAGGCTGTTTCGCTGATGAATTTCCAGATGATGTTGGAAGACATTGCCCCGGGCGCCATGTCCACCTGCGGTCTGTCCAATATCTCGAATGGTCCCCCTGTTCATCTCCGGCCGATCATCAACACCACCTACATGGTCATGCTGGGACGCTACGGGATGAAGTCGGTCATCTCCGATCCGCTCGACACCAATCTGACCGCTGTCGCCAAAGGCAAACGTCAGGATATCGTCGATGTGGTCTATCAGGCGATGGACGGCACCGCTCCGCCGCTCTCCAGTCTGTCGAAAGAACTCGCCGACTACGTGAAGACTGTTCGGGTCATCACCGGTGAGAATCTCTTCTCCGATTCGTACCTGGAGATCTAAACCGCGAGTCTCTTGTCGTGAAAAGCTCCATCCCTGGCGGGGTGGGGCTTTTTTTTTCTGGAAATGATGGTTACACATCTGATGAGTCAAAGATACAACTGATGTTTTTCACTTCAACCAAAGCAAAAGAGCGATCATGGCGGAAAACGAAAAAATCACCGGGTGGGTCTACGTCTTTGTCTGCGATCCGGAAAAGGACGAAAGCTTTTTCGGCTTGTATGACGCCGAACAGAACATTCATTTCATTCCGGCCTTCCGGACCAAAGAAGAGGCCAACGACTGCTTCCTGAGCCTGCCCCGAGAGAAGGGCAGAAAATACGAACTCCAGGCAATCCATATCGAAGAGTTGCATGAGGCTGCGGCCAAAAACAACTACGCCGTGGCCATGATCGATCAGGACGGGAAGCTTATCAAGGCGGAGTAGGGATTGATTGCGCCTGCGCCTCCCGGAGGTATTCATCATTTCACGAAAAGGAGATAGTTCGAGGTGAGCCTAAAAATTGCAATAGGTGGCAAGGGTGGGGTGGGCAAGACCACCGTTACGGCGCTTCTGGCCCGCTGTCTGGCTGCCGATAAAAACAACAAGGTTATCGCCATCGATGCCGATCCGGTGGCCAACCTGGCCGCGGGGCTCGGTATTCCGGAGGATCAGCCGATTACGCCGATCTCCCAGCTGACCGAGCTCATTGCCGAAAGGACCGGGGCCAAACCCGGGACAATGGGCGGTTTCTTTACCCTCAATCCCAAGGTGGACGATATCCCCGACCGTTTTTCCCGGGAGAGGGACGGGGTCAAGCTGCTGGTCATGGGCACCGTGCAGAGCGGCGGTTCCGGCTGCATCTGTCCGGAAAGCACCATTCTCAAGGCCTTGATGAATCATCTGGTACTCTTTCGTGATGATATCGTCATCATGGACATGGAGGCAGGAGTCGAACACCTCGGTCGAGCCACATCGGCTTCGGTGGATGCCCTAATCATTGTGGTCAACCCTGGGGCGAGAAGCCGGGCCGCCGCCGACAAGATCAGAAAACTCGGCCGGGACATCGGGATCAAGAACATCATTATCCTCGGCAACCGGGTCACAAGCGAGGAAGACCGCGAACTGATCAAGAGTTCGCTGAGCGATTTTCCCATCCTGGGCTTTCTGCCCGAGCATGACGAAATCGTCGCCGCCGATCGCGGCGCACGACGGGCCTTCGACGATATCCAGGAAGCTCCCCAAGAGTTGTTTGAGATAGTCGGCCAACTGACGGCCATGAAAAACTAGCTGCCCTCCGTCGTTTCGCCGACAATCAACGACCAGCAATATGCCGATTCTGCCAAATAACGGGAGAATCGGCTTTTTTGTGCGACAAACTACCGGCTTTTCTAGCCGACTTCCTACCTGTCTCCCGGTTGGGGAGTGACCACAATTGTCTTGACAATGCCACAATGTGGTATGATATTATTTCCGTCGTGAATTTTTACCCAGAATTCCCGGAATCCCTGTCTTGCCGGAATTGCCCGGTAAATCATTGATCACCTCAGGAGGTTGTATGTCAAAAACAATTGAACCGAAAAAACCCCAAGATCTGACCATGTGCGAATCCACCGCACAGATGATAACGAAAGCCAGAAAGGATGGGGTTGAGCTGTTTTTCGACCGGGCAGATGCGATGAAACCCTGTCCTATCGGCGAAAGCTCCGCCTGCTGTAAACATTGCTCGATGGGGCCCTGTCGATTGAACGTGAATAGCCCTTATGACCGGGTAGGAGTCTGCGGAGCGACCATCGATACCATCGCCGCCCGCAACTTCGGGCGGATGGTGGCGGCGGGAACGGCAGCCCACACCGACCACGGTATGGCCATGCTCGAACTGTTCCGCGATGTCATCAACGGCAAGGTCATCGATTTTTCGATCAAGGACCCCATTAAACTGTTCGAGGTCGCCGAATCTCTTGAAATTCCTACAGAAGGCCGAGATCTCAAGTCGGTGGCCATGGATCTTTATCACGAATTGGAGAGAACCTATACCCAGGTGGAAGGGGAGATCCCGATGGTGAAAAGGGTGCCGCCGAAGACCTTGGAGCGCTGGCGGGCGGCGGGGATTGTCCCCCGGGGTGCGATGCGGGAGATCATGGAATTGATGCACCGCACCGCCATGGGGGTCGACCAGGATTATGAAAACATCACCAAGCAGATCTCGCGCACCGCGCTTGCCGACGGCTGGGGCGGTTCCATGGTCTCGACCGATATTTCCGACATCCTCTTCGGCACGCCGACCCCGGTGGAAGTCGAGGTCGATATGGGGGTACTGAAGGAGGATCAGGTCAATATCATCGTCCACGGCCACGAACCCATTCTCCTCGAAGCCATGATCATTGCCGCCGCCGATCCGACCCTCAAGGAAATGGCGCACAATGCCGGGGCGAAAGACATTAACCTGGTCGGCATGTGTTGCTCCGGGCTTGACGTCATGTCCCGCCACGGCCTGCCCCACGCCGGCAACTTCTCCAGCACCGAGGCTGTTCTCGTTACCGGTGCGGTCGATGCCATGACCGTCGATATCCAGTGCATCAAGCAGGATTTGAAAAAAGTCGCGGATCACTACGATACCCCCTTCATCACCACCAATTACCGCGCCATGATCGAGGGAGCGACCCACATTCAACTGGATGAACGCGATCCCCTGAAATGCGCCGACGAGATCATCATCAAGGCCATTACCAGGTTCAAATCCCGCAGAAATCCTATTCAGATCCCACGGAAGACGGCTCGCGGCATCCACGGCTTCAGCGTCGAGTATATCAAATATATGCTCGGCGGCGCCTTCCGCGGCAGTTTCACTCCGTTGAACGAAAATATCATCAACGGCAGAATACGCGGGGTCGCGGGCGTGGTCGGCTGCACCAATCCGAGATCGAAACAGGATGCCTCCCATATCGAACTGGTGAAAGAGCTGATCAAGAACGACATCCTCGTACTGCAGACCGGCTGCTCGCAGATGGCCCTGGCCAAGGCTGGACTTACCGGGCCGGGAGCGGCCGCCCTGGCGGGGCCGGGTCTCGCCGAAGTCTGCGAGACGGTGGGTATGCCGCCGGTATTGGGCATGGGCGCCTGTGTCGACAACAGCCGGATTTTGATCGCCGCTTCCGAAATGGTCAGGATCGGGGGCTTAGGCGATTCGCTCGCCGATCTGCCGGTCGCCGGTTGTGCGCCGGAATGGATGAGCGAGAAGGCCATTGCCATCGGCCAGTATTTTGTCGCTTCCGGAGTCTATGTCGTCTTCGGTCATACCTTCCCGATCACCAAGGGCACCAAATTTGAGAAACACCTGTTCGACGATCTCGAAAAACTCGGCTTCGGCAAGTGGGCCTTCGCCAGCGATCCCAAGGAGATGGCTCGGCTGATGATCGCTCATATCGAGAAGAAACGGAAGATCCTCGGCATCGATAAATCCCGTGACCGGGTCCTTATCGATATGGCGGATCGTCGGTCGCTGGATGCCACGGCCTGACAGCCGAGAATCCAAAAGAGAGGGTTCCTTACCCTCTTTCTGAGAGATGCCGGGGTACGGCTGCATCGCGCCCCCCCCGGCCGGGAGGAGCAATGACGCTTTTCAACGGCAGGTATCGATGGGACGGAACGAAAAAGGACAATCTCGATCCCATAGCATGGTTTCCCGGATCCTATGATGTGAAGATCCTCGACTGCTCGAAAGAGACAGGCAAGGTGCGGTTGTTGAAGCCTTATCTCTGTCTCTATGCGCGAACCGGCGAAGGACAGTCGATCTCGGCTCAGCCGGAGAAATTTGCCCTGCGGATCTGCCGGGATTTTTCCCTGGAGATCGGTCGGGTATTGTGGGTCGAGGATCTCCTCACCGAACAGGATCGGTATGAAGTTGTTTCGTTCATCCGGACGGGAAAGGTTGGCAATTCTCCTCTCTATCGGTCCATCAAACGGATGGCTTCCGCTAGGGAGATCGAATATATCAAAAAAGCCCTGATTAATAGGTTGTGCACGAATGGAAGAACCTGATTTTATGCAAGGCATAATGACAAACGAAATTGAACAGATACGACACCGGCTCAAGCAGCTTGAGGAGGAAATTGCCGAGACCCTGCGTCGGCTTCCGGCTCATTCGGTCAAACCTCCGGTGATGATCGACCTGCTCGAACTAGAGGACGAGCGGGACCTGTTGTTGAAACGACTGAAGGAGTTGGCGTGAAGACTGAACGATCCCGAGTATTTGCCGAGACCTACCAAAGGTACCTCGCCGACATTCGTCAGATCGATTTTCTGGCGAAGGCTGCGATTCTCGGTGTCGTCGAGGAAAACGGCGCGCTTCTCATTCCACTTTATGACAAGAGCTACACGTTCACAGCGGAGGGAATCGCCGAAAGCAAGGCGCTGACGCCGGCGTTGCAGGTGATGATCTGCAAATACATACTCTCCTGTCCGGCAGAACTTCCGGTTTCCGAGGGTGAACTCGTTACCTACCGGGAATTCAAGGATGCAGGGCCCCTCATCTCATTTTTCACCACCAATACCAACAAGACCCTGGAGGCCGCCTTTACCGGCAACACGGAGGCCTTGCGTCGCCGGGCCCTGGCCATCGGCGGCAAGACCCGCTCCTCGGACGTTTACGATCTTTCCCTGGAGTTTCACGCCTTTCCCCGTATTCCCGTTTACCTCAACTTCAACGACCGCGACGATACCTTTCCCGCGGGCTGTTCCATTCTCTACCGATCGTCTGCAGCTCTTTTCCTCGACATGGAGTGCCTGGCCATGACCGGTACGCTCCTTACCGGCAAATTAATTGGCGGCGGTTCCGACGTTCCATGATGCCGCTATAGGGAAAGAGGAAAATCTTTTTACGTTGATCGTTGGTTTTTCAGGCAAATGGACATATCATTGAAGTGTCATTTGGGTGAAGTATAATTGAAAATAAAGGTAAGGGAGGGTAATTATGACAAATCAACACTGTCCTGGATTTGAAAGCAACAAAACCTTAAATGAAGTGAAAATCAAGTGTCCCACCTGCGGTAAGGAATGGGAAATATTTTCCGACGAAGTAAAGAAGGATGCAAAATGCCCCGCCTGCGGAGCCACTTTTGACCCCAAAGCCTGTTCCTGCACAAGTAAATAACCTCCATCCTGCAGTTTCAATCCCCTCTGGTGCGATGTTCTGTATTGCACCAGAGCTTTTTATTCCCTCGGTTTTCGTTTTTTGTTCCTGTTCCACTATTGTACAAAATTTTCCTCTTCACATATAATCAGTGAAGAACTGAGTTGGTATGACTGGACAAGGCCATTACCTCTTGAGGTTACTAATAACAAGGAGAAGGAGATGATATGCTCAACAAGTTTTCGGTAAAAGGCAGAATGTACCTGATCATCGTGGCCATATTGGCGTTGTTTGTGGTGATGGTCTTTTTTGCCGTGCAAAACGGCTATAAAGTGAGGGATCTGGGCATTCGCAAGACCGGCGAGGTAATGCTCGCCGATCAAAAGGCCAAACTGCAGGTCGCCACTCATTCCATGGCCCTGACGATCGGTCATGCGATCGAAAAAATCGACGATAAGGGAAAGAAGATCGAAGCGGTTCGGACTCTGGTCGACGATATCCGTTTCGAGAGCGACAGTTCGGGATACTATTTCGTGTACGAGGGGACGGTAAACGTCGCACTGCCTCCGAAGAAAGAGTCGCAGGGGAAGGACCTGAGCGAGACAAAGGATAAAAACGGCGTGTATCTGGTCCGGGATCTGCGCGAAAAAGCTCAGGCCGGCGGCGGTTTTGTCGAGTATATCTGGCCTAAACCCGGTGCGGCGGATACACCGAAACTGAGCTATGCCGAAATGATCCCCGGGACTCAGATGTGGGTCGGTACCGGTGTATATCTTGACAATATCGCATCCTATCAGGCTTCGATGGAAAAAGATATCAACGCCCAGGTGACCGCCAACCTCATCACCATGCTGCTTATCGCCGGGGCGATCTTTGCCGGCATCATCACCCTCTGTCTCTTTATCGTCTTCGGCCTGGTCGGTGCCCTGAAGGTGATGATCGGCAACTTCCGGGATATCGCCGAAGGAGAGGGCGATCTGACCAAGCGCATTGTCATCAAGTCACAGGATGAAATCGGTGAACTCGCCAAGTGGTTCAATATCTTTATAGAGAAACTCCAGGGCGTTGTCGGTACTATCTCGAAAAACACTCAGCTGCTCGGCAGCGAGGCCGCAAGCCTCGCAAGCATCGCCTCGAACCTGGCCCGGAATGCCCAGGATACCTCGGGGCGTTCCAATACCGTGGCCACGGCCGCCGAGGAGATGAGCGCCAATCTCAACAACGTCGCCGCGGCCATGGAGGAGTCGACCACCAATACCGGCATGGTGGCCAGCGCCGCCGAAGAGATGACCGCGACCATCAACGAGATCGCCCTGAATTCCTCGCGGGCTCATGAGATTTCGGAAAAGGCGGTCAAGCAGGCGGAGGCCACCTCAGGGCGGATGGCTCAACTCGGGGCGTCGGCCGATGCCATCAGCAAGGTGACCGAGACGATCACCGAGATTTCCGAGCAAACCAACCTGCTGGCTTTGAACGCCACCATCGAGGCGGCGAGAGCAGGCGAGGCTGGCAAGGGCTTTGCCGTTGTTGCCAACGAAATCAAGGAGCTGGCCAAACAAACCGCGATGGCGACCCAGGACATCAAGACCAAGATCGACGATGTCCAGAAGACCACCACCGGCACCATTCGTGACATCGAGGAGATCACTACGGTCATCAATAACGTCAACGAGATCGTGGCGACCATCACCACCGCGGTGGGCGAGCAGTCGAAGGCGACGGAAGAGATTGCCAGCAACATCAACCAGGCGGCGGGAGGACTCGGCGAAGTGAACGAAAACGTCAGTCAGATCTCGGTGGTTGCCTCGACCATCACCGAAGAGATCACCCTGGTCAACAAGGCCTCCGGCGAAGTTTCGAGCTCCAGTTCCCAGGTAGACGCCACCAGCGGCGATCTGAAAAAACTTGCCCAGGAATTGCAGAAGGCGGTAGGAAGCTTTAAAATCTAACCCCCCAAATGGCGGCGCGACCATGTCGTGCCGCCAGCTTTTTCATCTTTTGCCGTGAATGATCCGCTGCTCGGTGACCACCAGGTCGAGGAGCTGGTCGTGCTCCTTCAGAGGTGCTCTCTCCACGATCTGCATCTCGAAGGCGAGACCGATGCGGGCGGCTGAAGGGACCTGTTCGAGGAGGCGGTCGTAATAGCCGCCGCCGTAGCCGAAGCGCCCGCCCCGTTCGTCGAAGACCGAACCGGGCAGCAGAATGGTCTCGATGTCCTGCGGTGCAATCTGCCGGGTCAGGCACAGTTCCTCCTTCGGTTCCGGAATATTGCAGTAGCCTGGCACGAGATCCTTCGCCGGGTTGACGATATGCACGGCATCCAGTCGTTTTTCCTGTACCCGGGTGATCGGCACGCTCACGGTTTTGCCCATGGCGATCAGTCTGTCGAGGAGATCAAACGTTGCGACCTCGCTGCGAAAACTCACATAGACAAAGATCGACCGGCGGTTGCGGATCTGGTCGAGATCCAGCAGGGTCCGGGTAATAGTCGCCGATTTTTCGGCAATTTCCTCCCGGGAGAGGCGATTCCGGGCGGCCAGAATGTCTTTTCTCAACTGTGCGGCATCAATCATGCAATTCTCCATGCGATAAGAGTGAGAGGACGTTGGTCGTTATAACCGTTGAATGATATAGAGAAAAGTCGGCAACCGACTGGCTACTTTCAACCGGTTGAAGTCGAACAATCGTGCCCGGGACGGCTGACTGAAGGCGAGAGGCGAGAAATACACCGTGCCCTTGGGTCTGTGATGGGTCAGTCGATCCCGGATGAGGTGCAGAATGGCCGGATAGTGGTTTCCCGGCAGGTCGTCGGCCATGACGAAGTTGGCGGTCATCTCGATGTTCGAGTAACTTTCGTTGATTTTCTGAATGCGGGTAAAGGCATCGCCTATCTCGCGCACCGACACCGGTTTACCGAGCCGCGCGAGGGTTTCGCCGTCCGCCGATTCGAGACCGATGTTGATAAAGGTGAACCCTGGTCGTCTGTCCAGTTCCTGAAAGAGGCGCTCCGGCGCGTTCAGGAGCGAGGTGACGGAGCCGAATAGAAAAATCCGGTGACCGTCGATGACGGAATCGGCAAAGTCGAATTCCCGGAAGGCCTCGTCCATGGCAAAGAGGATGAGTTCGGGGCTGGCCTGCAGGGCGTCGTGCTCGCCGAGGAAAAGTGCATTGTAATTCACCAGATCCCTGGCATAGAGGCTTTTCAGGCGGGCAAGCTGGAGCCGGATCTCATCTCGTGTTTTTTCCCGAAAGGGTGCGCTGTTCTTGACCTTGCAGAATCGGCATTTATAGAGGCATCCCTCGGCAATGGTCAAGGGAACGAGGTTATAGTCGACATGCCTGGCGTCAGGGGGGAGTACGGAAATGCGCCCGCCGATAATGTCGGCCAGTTCTCTGGCTCGATCCGCCAGCAGTGACGGGGTATTGGCCAGTGCCGCCGTAAGAAAGCTCTTTTCCGCTGCCGAAGCCTGCGGCATCCTTTCGCCTGCCCGCACAAGTCTGTCATGCCAGGACTGGGTAAGGCCGGCAATCTCTTTATGGGTAAAAGGATGCCCCCCCAGAAGGTTGTTGGTGGGATAGGCAAAATTCGGCAGGTAGTATTCCCCCGTGGCCTCGAAGACCCCGGTGTAGCCGCCGGTGGAGTAGTAGACCCAATCGTCGCCCCTGGTTCTTTTCAGCCATTCATGGGGATGGGCCCAGACTGAGCCTTTCATCCTGGCCCGGATTATTTCCGCATTGAGGTTGAAATGAAAGACGAAAGAGTCGGTTGCCATCTCGGTAAAGATTCCGCAATGGACCGGAAAGCTCATCCGGGTATAGCGGGGACTGCCTTGTTTCTCGATGGCAATTCGGCAGTTGTCGGCGGAGAAGGGCATGTTCATGTTGATGCTTGCAATGGTTATGGGCGGCGCTCTCGTTGCTCTACTCGCCGATCAGGACGGGCAGGTCGAAAACGATCCGGAAATTTTACTTACCCGATCGCCGCGGAATTGTCAATTTGAGGCGGATTGAACGGAAAAACAATAAATTATATTGACAAGCGAAAACAGCTAAACTTAATGGAAACAATCTCCGTTTTGAGTTATAGTAGGTCGTTTTGAACTCTATCATAACGGTTACTCTTCGGCGACGATTGTTGTCGGCGCCGGAAGCGGATGGCCGGGATGATGCATTGCACACTGCCTTTCTGCCAAAGGCGGCAGTCCTCGCCAAGGATTGCCGGCCTAAACGATTCACATCGGACACCACGGATTCATGGTGTAAAAGACAGTACCGGTAGTACAGTGAGTACCGACGAGAGATACATAGCTGGACGCAGGGCTTGGAGTTTTTTAGCGCTCCACTGGTGATGGATGTGCCTGGAGTGAATAATCATCTTTATCGGAGTACGTATATGGATAAGCAGATGACGGAAACGCTGGAGGCGATATACAGTCGATGTGTCGCCAACGAGGACAATATCATTACGGTGTTGCAAGAAATCCAACACGAGTTTGGCTATATCCAGGAGGAGGCGGTTAACTGGTTCTCGGCCCGGACCAATATCCCGCCTTCAAAATATTACGGAGTAATAACCTTTTACTCCCAGTTCCATCAAAAGCCCCGCGGCAAGAACATCGTCACCGTCTGCTGCGGCACCGTCTGTCACGTCAAAGGGGCGCCGCGGATTATCTCCAAGGTACGCGAAGACCTCAAGCTGAAGGATGATCAGGACACCACCAGGGATATGGCGTTTACCCTTGAGCATGTCAACTGCGTGGGTGCCTGCAGTATCGCCCCGGTTGTTCTGGTGAACGAAAAAGTGTTCGGCAAGCAGACGCCGAGCAAAATCGTCAATAATCTCAAAGCCTACAAGGATAAGCCATGAACGACGGAATAGTAGTCAATGTGTGCATGGGTACCGGTGGTATTGCTGCCGGCGGTGACATGGTGATGCAGGAATTCATCAAGGAGTTCGAGACCGCCGGAGTCAAGAACGCGACAGTCAAGGAGAAGTGCCGGCTCCATAAGGTAGGCTGCCGGGGGTTCTGCGCCCGCGACGTGCTGGTCGATATCACCGTCGACGGCCAGGTCTCTACCTACCAGTATATTCAGCCGGAAATGGTAAAAAGGCTGGTCCAGGAACATGTGCTCGGGGCAAAACCGATCACGGAATGGCTGGTCGGCGACGATTACCACGTTTTCCATGACAACCAGACCAAACGGGTTCTTGCCGATCTGGGCAAGATCGATCCGGAATCGATAGAAGAGTATCTGGGTGTGGATGGCTATAAGGCGGCGGAAAAGACCCTCACCACCATGAAGCCGGAAGAGGTTATCCAGGTTGTCAAGGATTCCGGGCTGCGAGGCCGCGGCGGCGGCGGTTTCCCCACTGGAGTGAAGTGGAGCTTCTGCGCTGCCAATAAGGCGGACCAGCGCTATATCATCTGCAACGCCGACGAGGGCGACCCCGGGGCATTCATGGATCGCTCGGTGGTCGAGGGTAATCCCCATGCGGTGATCGAAGGCATGATCATCGGCGCCTATGCCATCGGTGCCTCGGTCGGTTATGTCTACATCCGGGCCGAATATCCGCTGGCCGTCGACCGGTTGCGGCTGGCCCTGAAACACGCGGAGGAGCGAGGCTTCCTCGGCAAAAAGCTGTTCGGCACCGATTTCAGCCTGAAGATCAAGGTCAAACTGGGCGCCGGGGCCTTTGTCTGCGGCGAAGAAACGGCGCTGATCGCCTCGATCGAGGGCGAGCGCGGCATGCCCAGGGCCAAGCCACCGTTTCCGGCCAACAAGGGACTGTGGGGCAAGCCGACGATTATTAACAATGTCGAGACGTTCGCCAATATTCCCCAAATCATGAACAAGGGCGCCGCCTGGTATGCCTCCATCGGCTCCGAGAAGAGCAAAGGTACCAAGGTTATTGCCTTGACCGGCAAGATCAAGAATACCGGTCTCATCGAGATCCCCATGGGCATGCCCCTGAAAGACATTATCTTCAAGGTCGGCGGCGGGATCGAAGGCAATAAGCTGTTCAAGGCGGTGCAGACCGGCGGCCCATCCGGCGGTTGCATTCCGCAGCAGTTCATCGATCTGCCGGTCGACTATGAGGGACTGGCCTCCGTCGGCTCGATGATGGGCTCCGGCGGTATGGTGGTCCTCGACGAGACCGACTGTATGGTGAACATTTCTAAGTTCTTCCTCCAGTTCACCCAGTCGGAATCCTGCGGCAAGTGCGTCCCATGCCGGATCGGCACCAAGCGCCTGCTCGAGATTCTTACCCGGATAACCGAAGGCGAAGGCAAGGAAGGCGACATCGAACTGCTCCAGCAACTGGCCGAGGACGTGCGCGATTCCAGCCTGTGCGGACTGGGCATGTCGGCGCCGAACCCGGTCATCAGCACCATCAAGTATTTCCGTCACGAATATGAAGCACATATCAAGCACAAGAAATGTCCGGCCAAGGTTTGCAATAAGCTGCTGACCTTCTTCATCCGGGAAGATATGTGTGTCGGATGCGGCATGTGCGCCAAGGCCTGTTCGGTGAATGCCATTTCCGGAGAGAAGAAACAACCCCACAAAATCAATAATTCCATGTGTATCCAGTGCGGGTCCTGTTTCGATGCCTGTAAATTCAGTGCCGTACTCAAGGAGTAGGAGCCATGATCAATCTGACCATAGACGACAAACAGATAGAAGTCGCTGAGGGCGCTACCGTCCTGGAGGCCGCCCGGAAGCTCAATATCGACATTCCAACCCTCTGTCACGACCCGCGGCTGAAACCCTACGGGGCGTGCCGGCTGTGCATCGTAGAGATCGGCGGCATGGCCAAGCCGGTCACCTCCTGCACCACTCCCGCTACCAACGGCATGGTGGTCAAAACCAATACCGCCAAGCTCTACCGGCTGCGCAAGACCACGGTGGAACTGCTGCTGTCCGATCATCCCAACGACTGCATGACCTGCATCGGCACCGGTGACTGTAAACTGCAGGAGTTGGCCTATGCATACGGCATCCGGGAGAACAGGTTCCAGGGAGCGATGCGCGATCATAACCGGGTCGACGTCAACCCCTTTATCACGAGAGAACAGAACAAGTGCGTGATGTGCGGACTCTGCGTGCGGGTGTGCGAGGAGGTCCAGGGTGTGGGTGCCATAGGCTACGCGGAAAGAGGCTTCGAGGCAAAAGTCATTCCTCCTTTCGGCCATGATCTGAAATGCGAGTTTTGCGGCCAATGCGTGTCGGTCTGCCCGACCGGGGCCCTGTCCGGCCGACTCTGGTCCGGCAAACCACGGATGGCAGGAGTGAAATTTACCGACACCACCTGCACCTATTGCGGTTGCGGCTGCAATATCACTCTCCGCAGTACCGGCGATCAGGTCATCAGGATCGATTCCAAACCCGACAGCCATAACCGCGGCTGGCTCTGCGTGAAGGGACGGTTCGGTTTCGAATTCATCAACAGCGCCGATCGGTTGACGACGCCGCTTATCCGTCGGCAGAAAGGCGGCGAGTTCGAGCAGGCCACCTGGGACGAGGCCTACGATTATGTGGCAAAACGGTTGTCGGAAATCAAGGACAAACATGGTGCTGATGCCCTGGGCGGACTCTGTTCGGCCCGGTGCACCAACGAAGAAAATTATCTGTTCCAGAAGATGTTTCGCGCAAGGATAGGCACCAACAATGTCGATCACTGCGCACGCTACTGACACAGCGCGACTGTGGCCGGTCTGGCCACAAAATTCGGTTCCGGTGCAATGACCAATTCGGTTGCGGAAATTGCCGAGAACGAGGCTTTGTTCGTCATCGGGTCCAATACTACGGAAAATCATCCGATTATTGCGCTCCGCATGAAGGAAGCGGTGGCAAATGGTGCCCAGCTGATCGTCGCCGATCCGCGCCGGATCCCCCTGGTAAAATTCGCCACCCTCTGGCTGCGGCATCGTCCGGGAACGGATGCGGTGCTGCTGAACGCGATTATGAACGCTATCCTCGCGGAAGGCCTGGAAGATAAAGATTTTATCGCCAACCGCACGGAAGGTTATGACGAATTCGTCAAGTCCCTTGAAACCTTCACGCCCGAGTACGGTCAGGAGATCACCGGGGTCTCGGCGGAAGATATCCGCAAGGCTGCCCGAATCTTCGCTTCGGCCAAAAACGCTGGACTCTACTATGCCATGGGCATAACCCAGCATGTCATGGGCACCAACAATGTCCATGCGGTGGGCAACCTGGCGATGCTGACCGGCAATGTCGGCAAACGGGCCGCCGGGGTCAATCCGCTCCGGGGACAGAACAACGTCCAAGGGGCCTGCGATATGGGCGGCCTGCCCAACGTCTATCCCGGTTACCAGAAGGTGGACGATCCGGCGGTGAAGGCCAAGTTCGAACAGGCCTGGGGTAAACCGCTTTCCGCCAAGATCGGCCTGCCTGCCACCGAGATGACCGGTGCCATGCTGTCTGGTCACCTGAAAGGGTTGTACGTTTTCGGCGAGAATCCGGCGCTTTCCGATCCCAATACCTCCCACTCCGTCAAGGCCTTTGAAAACCTTGAGTTTCTCGTTGTCCAGGATATTTTCATGACGGAAACCGCCAAGTTGGCGGATGTTGTCCTGCCCGGCGTTTCCTTTGCCGAAAAGGAAGGGACCTTCACCAGTTCCGAGCGTCGGGTGCAGCGGGTCAGGAAGGCGATCAATTCGCCCGGCAATGCCCAGCTCGACCTGGATATCATCGATCAGATCTCCAAACGGATCGAAGGCCAGGGCAACCTGAGCGAGAAACCGGATCCGGCGGCGATCTTCGCCGAAGTGGCCGCGCTCTGGCCGGCTCTGGCCGGGGTGAGTTATGCGCGTCTGGAGAAAGAGAGTCTGCAGTGGCCGTGTCCGACGGCGGACCATCCAGGGACGGAATTCCTCTTCAGCGAGAACTTCAGCCGCGAAGGCGGCAAGGCGCTCTTCACCTCGGTGCCCTTCGTGGCATCCAAGGAACTGCCGGACAAGGAATATCCGTATGTCCTTACCACCGGCCGCGAACTGTTCCACTACCATACCGGCACGCAGACCAGAAGGTCATCGGGCCTGAATGCGGTCGCCCCGGAGGCCTTCGTCGAAGTCAATCCGGTCGATGCCGAAGGTATGGGCCTTGTCGACGGCCAGAAACTCACCGTCAGTTCAAGGCGTGGGTCGATCAGTCTCAAGGCGAGGGTCAGCGATATCGTTCCGCCGCAGGTGGTTTTCATCCCGTTCCATTACAGCGAAGCCGCCGCCAATCTCTTGACCAGCGACGCCATGGATCCGATCTGCAAGATCATGGAGGCGAAAGTCTGTGCGGTAAAACTCGAACTGCAGTAATTGCTTTTGGCGGTAAAGAGTTTAGTATGTAACGACACCCGGGAAGTTGGGCATAGCTCAACTTCCCGTTTTTTTCCTCGTCACCAATCCTGTTGCGGCAGGTGACCTCAGAGAACAGAAGTTACAAAAATGATATCCATTCAATCTCCGACCCGTACCTTCGATGCGTGCGAGACGGTAATTATTATCCCGGAGAAAGCCGTCGAAGAAGCCGGTTACATCCAGATGTTTTCGGCGAATGACAGCGGTCATGCCAAACACGAATATCATGCCCTGGCCCAGATGGCCTATTTCCAACTGCAGGACGACGAGCTGGACATTCGCGAAGCCGACTCGCCCCTTATTGTTCTGGCCGCGGGTGAACGTGTCGAACTCCTAGGCGGGATGATCGTCTGCCGGCAAGGAACCGGCGAGGTGTATATCCTGGTCCAGGCCGGACAGAACAGGAAAAAACTGCTTGAGGCGGCCTACCGGTGGTGCACTCGCTGGGTACGTCTCGATATCTGAACCGAGAGAGGATGCAAGAAAAATGGAAGGTTCGAAAAAAAGCCAACATCTCATCGTCTTTCAGCAGAATGGCAGTGGCCAACCGAAGATCGATGGCATGAAAAAATTTGGCGGTGATCTTTTCAGGATTGAGGTGGTCAATATTGATGGCGCCTTGCCGCCGGTGATAGACGACACCAGTGCATATTTGCCCCGGGAGTTAACCTGCGATCTGGCGCTCGATTTCCTGCGGCATGGCGATCTTTCCGCCGATCTCGCGGCACTCTGCCAAAAACACGAAATCCCGCTCATTGCCTCCGGCAAGAAAATCACCGGACGAGGGCTCTTCGCGCCACCTACCTGATGTGGGCTTCCAAGGCAGGTTGGCCTTGGCAAGTATGGCGAGTTCTTCGGTGCCCCTGAATTCGAGGTGGAGATTGAGGATGGTAAAATTGCGGACGTCAGGGTGGTGCGCGGTGCCCCATGCGGCGCGACCTGGGAGGCGGCCAGACGGCTGATCGGCCATCCCGTCGATGATGCGGTGCGCAAAGTCGGTCTCGATACCCAGTTCTACTGTTCCGCCAATCCGGCCGGCTGGGACCCGATGTACGGCAAGAGCGCCGTTCATTTCGCCGGGAAGATTCATAGTAAGGAACTGCAGAAGGCAATCGACAGGGTCCTGGCGATTTTGTGAGGATGAGAGGCTGGGAAAGGCGAGAGTTCAACCGATAAAAGCGGCAACGGCCAACACCTCGAGAGTGTTGGCCGTTGCCGCTTCTGCAAGGGTTTGTTCTGGCGGGGGAATCCCTTGATCAATTCAGATCGTGGGAAACCTTAAGCACACTGTACGGGATCTGCACGTACTCCAGGGTCTTGCCGGTTTTGGTCCAGCCATTCTGATGGAACAGCCGCGAGAAGTTGAGGGTTATGCCGCCGTAAAACGACCTGCTGTCTTCCTCGTCCGGATCGTCATACCCCCTGCTATAGTATCCCCCGTGCAGCTCCACGTATTTCAGGAAGGTATTCTCCAGGGCATCAAAACCGTCGAGTTTCAAGGCCATTGAATAATAGTGGTTGGAATAATCGTCGAAAATGCCGTTCACATCGTTTTCAAAGACATATTCGATTCGGAAGTCGATTTTCCGATCGAGTTCCGGATATCTCTCCATGAGGACACTGGTCAGGGCGCCGGCTGTGTTTGCTACCATATCTTCCCAGGAAAAACCCTGCGAGCCGCTGGTGCCGTCGGCGACCTCCATGACGGCCTGGACCGTCCAGGAAGAGACCGCGGCATAGATGTTTGCCTGATCCGAGGGGTACCCCCAGCTTTTATAGAGTCCGGTAAGGGCATCGGCAAAGGTGTAGGTTGCCCAGAAGTGGCCCAGTTTATCGGCGCCGCCGTATTTGGCATCCTTTTCGAACCAGCCCTCGTCGGCAGTTTCCCAGTCTTCCGAGCCGTAATCCCATTCGAGGAGACCCCAGATGCCTATCACACTCGCGGCTGCCACATTGGTATACAGCAGTTTTTTTTCTTTGGGCTGACTGGCCCACCATCCTTCATCCTGATTGTCGGCTGCAAGCGGTTGGGCAGCAGGGATGGGTTCTGCCGGGCCGGTGCTGCTGTCGGAATGAGCCGGCACCGGACTGAAGGAGGTAGCGCAAGAGATGACAAGTGCTCCGGTTAAAATCAGTTTTTTCATGGTGAGTCGGTGGTTAAGGTGGAAGGCATCGTCGATCGGGATTAGGCACAAGGTATGACCCGCCGATAGTCCCTGCTTTTAGGTCGCAGTGATACTATAGTATCAGAGTTTTCGTCAAGTGCTGGTTGAGTGAATTTCGCCTTGGATGTACAATCTCTTTCGCGAAGCTACCGCGCATAAAGGCGTGGTTAATTTGGAACGGGCAAGATTATTACCTGGGAAGTGGAGGTAGGACGATGGTCGGTGCAAATGCGATGGAGATATTTCTTCATCTCGAGAAGAGCAATTGTCGGGAATGCGGTGAAAAAACATGTCTGGCTTTTGCCGGGGCTGTCTTTCGCGGTACGCGTCGGATCGGTGAATGTCCGCGGCTGAATGGTGCCGCCCTGGCAAAATTTGCCGCAGACGAGGAAAGTCTGCAGGATCGTACAGTCGAGCTGGCGGAATATATTGCCGAAATGAAGCGAAAATTGACGCGCCTGGATTTTGCGGCGACCGCCGGGCTCATCGGGGCGAAGATGTCGGGGGAGACCCTTCAGGTGCCTGTACTCGGCAAGCTTTTCGGTGTCCGGGGGGATGGCACCTTTGTCACGGATCTTCATCTGATCCCCTGGGTGGTCGTCCCGCTACTCGAATATATCGTCAACTGCCCGGGGACACCCGTTACCGGAGAATGGATTTCCTTCCGGGAGATCCCGGGCGGCAGGGAAAAATATGCCCTCTTCAAAAAGAGGGGGGAAGATGTGCTGCGGGAACTGGCCGATCGATACACCGATTTCTTCGATGATATCATTCATATGTTCGATGGCCGTGCGGTCGATAAACAATTCGAGGCGGATGTCTCCGTTGTGCTTCTCCCTCTGCCTCTTGTTCCGATGATGATATGCTACTGGAAGCCTGATGAGGGTATGGCATCAAGTCTCAATATCTTCTTCGATAAGAGTGCCGGAGCCAATATCGGCGTCGATTCGGCCTTTTCCCTAGGTACCGGGATTGCCCAGATGCTTGGAAAACTCGCCACTCATCATGGTTTTTAAGATAATTTCTGCTGGTAGGGGCGAAACATATTTCGCCCTTACGGTTCGGCCACCGGCAGCCAGACCGTAAAGGTGGTTCCGCGGCCAAGTTCGCTGGCGACACTGATATTGCCGTGGTGGGACTCAACGATGCTCTTGACGATGGCGAGCCCCAGACCGGTGCCGTGAATTTCTCGGGTGTTGGCATCCTTGACGCGATAGAAACGGATAAAGATCTTTTCAAGGTCCTCCGGGCCGATACCGAAACCGGTGTCTTTCACCTCCGTTTTCAGTGAACTCCCTTCCACCACGGTCCTGACCGTGATTGACCCGCCGACCGGTGAATATTTGATGGCATTGGTGATCAGGTTGGCAAAGACCTCTTCCATATTCTGGCGGTTGGCGAGAAGTGGGGGAAGGCTCGCGGGACAGTCGAGGGCGATGGTGATGCCTTTCTCCTTGGCATACGGACTATGAAAGGCCTGCTGATCGGACAGCAGCGTGGTCAGGTCCACCAGCTCTTTTTCATGGGCGATCAGACCGGACTCAATCCTTGACAGATCAAGCAGTTCAGTGACCATATTGTTCAGATTGAGGATCTTCTCCGAGGCCCGTTGCAGGATCTCCTGTTGCTTGGCCGTGACGTCCCCAGCCAGGCCGTCGAGGATGATCTTCAGCTGCATGAGCAGGGAATTCATTGGACTTCTGATCTCATGAGAGACCATGGAAATGAAGTCCGACTTCATCCGGTCCATTCTCTTTATTGCTGTTATATCGTGTAAGACTGTGATGGTACCGATGTTTTCGTTTAATCTCCCGCGGAAAGGGGTGCAGCGGGCGCTGTAATATTTCTCTTCGCCGTATTCGGTAAAGCATAGCTCGTGGGGTATCTCGGCAAAGGTGTTGGCCGGCATGACGAGGGCCTGATCGACAATATCGAGAAGCTTTTCATCTTTTATCAGGTCGGCGACATGGTGCCCGACCGCGTCCTCGCCATGATAACCGATCATGTGCAGAAAGGCGGGATTGGCCTGTACGATCAGCTTTTTCGCGTCGGTGGTCATAACACCTTCCGTGAGTCGATTGACCAGCACGCGGAGCCGGGATCTGGATTCGGTGATGTCCTGCAGGGCCATAGTGTAACGAAGCGACTTGTCGACCACCGCCCGAAGCTGGTCGGGCGTAAAGGGCTTGGGAATAAAGTCGAAGGCGCCTTTTTTCATCGCTTCGATGGAGTGCTCCAGGGTCGCATAACCGGTAATGACAATGACCACGGTATCGGGATGATGGTTGCGGACCTCAGTAACCACATCGAAACCCGAGATGGTCGGCATCATGAGATCGACCAGGACGATGTCGTAGTGCTTTTCCTTGATCATACGCAGGCCCTCTTCACCGTCCGGGGCTGCAGCGACGTCGAAACCTTTGTCGGAAAGGACGATGACACAGGCGTCGCGGATGCGGGCCTCATCGTCGATGACTAGAATAGTCGGGGTATGGAAATGGTCCGGCGGCAGGTTGGTCATTGCCGTTCCTCAAGTTGCGGTTCGCAGACATAGAAGCTCACTCGGCATGCGTTATCGGAAGATTTTTAGAGCCTTGTCCGAGAAATACAGGTAAGTTAGGAATTATTCACATTTTCCGGCATGCCGCGCCTATTGTAACGCCGGTTGATCTCCGCGCCAAATCAATTTTTGCAGTTTCCTAGGCCGTATCCAATCCATGTGCCGGTGATGAAAAGGATTTTTTGAATTTATGGAATAATTGTGTATAAATCCGCAGTGTTGGTCGATGATCGCGACGTTTAAAAGTAATACTTATGTAAATGATCATTTTTATAGACAAAGGCGGACGGAAAAACAAAAAAAAACTATGATAACAGTATTTATCTATTATAATGCCCTGAGGTCAAAATCCTTTACCGACGCATTGTATAAATCAATTGCGTACATGCAAACCCGTTTGAAGCTGGTGGCGGGAAAGTGACCGGCGAATTCGGGGCCAATCTTATGGAGGATCGTGGAGTGACCAGGATTACCCCCCGGCAGGAAAGCAATGAAAGGATAGGTTCAGTACTCGTGGTTGGTTCAGGTATCGGTGGGATGCAGGCATCCCTCGATCTTGCCAACAGCGGTCTCTTGGTTCATATGATCAACGATGAACCCTCCATTGGCGGTACGATGTCCAGACTGGACAAGACGTTCCCCACCGGGGACTGTGCCATGTGCATGATTTCTCCTCGGATGGTTGAATCCAGCCGTCATCCCAATATCAAGATGCATACCATGTCCAGGGTGGTGAGTGTCACAGGAGTCGAGGGAAATTTCACCGTCACGCTGGAACAGAAAGCTCGCTATGTCGATCCGGAGCGATGCACCGGTTGCGGTGCCTGCGAACCCGAATGCCCGACCAAGGTCTCTAATTTCTTCAACCAGGGACTCGACAAGCGGAAAGCCATCTACGCTCTCTTTCCCCAGGCGGTGCCCAACACCCGGGCGATCGATCCTGCCCATTGTCTTTATCTCACCAAGCAGGTCTGCCGCAAATGCGAAAAGGTCTGTGATGCCAAGGCTATCAATTTCGAAGACCGCGACAAGCAGTTCGAGGTGAAGGTCGGTTCGATCGTCCTGACGCCCGGACTCAAGACTTACCAGCCCGAAATTCGCCAGGAGCTGGGTTACGGCAGGTTGAAGAACGTGGTGACATCACTGCAATTTGAGCGGCTGCTGTCGGCCTCCGGCCCCTGCAGCGGGGTGGTCACCCGGCCCTCGGATGGCAAGCATCCCAAGCGGCTCGCCTGGGTGCAGTGCGTCGGCTCGCGCAACGCCCATAACGCCAATCCATGGTGTTCCTCGGTCTGTTGTATGTATGCTGCAAAGCAGTCGATCATTGCCAAAGAGCATGACAAGGAAGTGCAGCCGACTATTTTTTATATGGAGCTGCGGGCCTTCGGCAAGGACTTCGACAAGTATATTGATAAGGCCAAACGGGATGCCGGCGTCATCTATAAGCGGGCGATGATCTCCGAGATCGTTGAGGATCCTCAGACCAAGAATCTGCTTGTCCATTCGGTCGGCGAAGATGGCAAGATGGTCCATGAAGAGTTTGACATGGTTATCCTTTCCATAGGTTTTGAACCGCGTAGCGATGCCGCCGAATTTTCCAAGATTTTCGGAATCGATACCGACACCTACGGTTTTGCCAAGACCTCCAAGCTGCGGCCGGTTGAGACCTCGAAAAGAGGGATCTATGTCGCGGGGACCTATCAGGGGCCCAAGGACATTCCTGAGACCGTTATCCAGGGCAGCGGGGCGGCGGCGGGGGCCATGGCGCTTTTGGGCGACCGGCGGGGCACCGAGGTGACCAAGGTCGTGCTGCCGGACGAGAAGGATGTTACCGCCGATGAAGCCAGGGTCGGGGTCATCGTCTGCCATTGCGGGACCAATATTGCCGGCACCGTCGACGTCAAAAGGGTGGCGGAAGCAGCCCTCAAACAACCGGGCGTCGCCCACGCCGAAACGATCATCTACGCCTGCGCCCCGGATGGGCAGAAGAAGATCCGCGATCTCATCGCCGACAAGAACCTGAACCGGATCGTCGTTGCCTCGTGCACCCCGCGGACCCATTCGCCACTCTTCCAGGATACCATTCGCGAGGTCGGGCTCAACAAGTTTCTCTTCGAACTGGCCGATATCCGAGAACAATGTTCCTGGTGTCACATGCACGACAACGAGAATGCGACCAAGAAGGCCATCGAAATCGTCAACATGATGGTCGCCAAAACCAAACGGTTGTTGCCGGTCACATCTGCTTCGGTCGGTGTGACCCACAATGCACTCATCGTCGGGGGCGGCATTGCCGGGATGACCTCCGCACTCTCGCTCAGCGAACAGGGCTATGGGGTGCACCTGGTGGAACGGGCCGATTCCCTGGGCGGGTTACTGAATAATGTCCGGGCCAACTTAGAGGGCGACGATGTCCAGGCGTTTCTCGCCGAGACAAAGCGCAAGGTGGAAGAAGATCCTGCTATTACCGTTCATCTCGGCGCCACGGTCGACAAAGTCGACGGCTTTGTCGGCAACTTCGTAACGACGCTCACGAGCGGCCAGTCCGTGAATCACGGCGCGCTCATCGTCGCCACCGGCGGCTCGGAGTATGCGCCGGTCGAATACGGCTATAACGAATCAGAAAAGGTCATCACCCAGCGCGAGCTGGAGCACATGTTGTCCGAAAAAGGTCCTGAAAATAACAAGTGTTACGTGATGATCCAGTGTATCGGTTCGCGCGAGGAACCGAACAACTATTGCTCCCGGATCTGTTGCCAGGATGCCCTGAAAAACAGCATTGCCATCAAGGAGAAGGCCCCTGATGCCCAAGTGGTGGTCCTGTACCGCGATATGCGCTCTTACGGGTTGAAAGAGGATTATTACCGCAAGGCCCGAGACTTAGGCGTGCTCTTCTTTCTTTATACTCCAGACGACAAGCCCCGGGTGGAACCTGCGGGCGACAAGATCAAAGTCACCTTTGCCGGCAAGGTGCTGAACCGGGAAATGGCGGTCGATGCCGATTACGTGGTGCTTTCCACCGGCCTCAGACCGCAGCCGGACGGCGACGAGTTTGCCAAAAAATTTAAACTGACCTGTAATATCGACGGCTTTCTTCTGGAAGCTCATGTCAAACTGCGCCCCGTCGATTTTCCCAGCGAAGGCTTTTTTCTGGCAGGACTTGCCCACGCGCCGAAAAATCTCGAAGAGACCATCGGCCAGGCCCAGGCAGCCGCCGGCCGGGCGGGGGCACTTTTGTCCCACGAGAGCCTGACGGTTTCCGGAGTCATCTCCAAGCATAACCGCGACATCTGCATGTCGTGTCTTGCTTGCGTGAAGAAGTGTCCGTTCGGCGCACCGTTCATCGACGAGGATGGCAAGGTTTCCCATAACGAAGTGAAATGCACGGGTTGTGGGATCTGTGCCGCGACCTGTCCGGCCAAGGCTTATCAGGTCAACTACTTCCGTGACGATCAATTGCTGGCCATGATCGACTCCGCCACTGCCATGAACGACGAGTTGTGACAATAGAGGTCGGAGTGTGGTGCAGGCAATTGTCGAGTAGGTCAAGTCAACAAGAAGGAATGTATAATGGTGATTGACACAGAGAAAATTGAAGAACCGAAAAGTCCGGAAAAGCCGCAGGAGATTCCAGCCGACTGGCAGGCAAATATCCTCGCCTTTGCCTGCCACTACTGTGCCTTTGCAGCCGCCGACCTTGCCGGTGTAATGAGATTGAAATATCCGCCCAATGTGAAGGTGGTTCGTCTGCCCTGCACAGGAAAACTTGACCACATCTATATCTTGCGAGCGTTCGAGCGGGGCATCGATGGCGTGTTCGCCGCGGGCTGACTTGAGGGGCAATGTCATTTCCTGGAAGGAAATCTCAATGCAGCGAAAAGAGTGAGAAAGATCAAAGGCATGCTACACATGATCGGCATCGATCCGGCCCGCCTTGAGTTTTTTAACCTGTCGGCCGCACAAGGGCCGCGGTGGGCAGAGATATGCACTGAATTCACTAAAAAAATCAGCGCAATGGGGCCATCCCCCATCTGGTTCGCCCTGCGGAAAAATAAAAAGTCCACGGAAAATGAAAAACAGGCCGCCCAGGGTGCTGGTGGCGGAACTACCGTTTTTACCGGAGAAGGAGTTGAGACGATATGATAGTAGGACAGCAGAAACCGTTTGAAGAAATATGGGGGATGGTCAAAGACCATAAACAGCTGACCGTCTTCGGCTGTAATACCTGTGTTGCCGTGTGCCAGCAGGGTGGGAACAAGGAGGCGGAAATCCTGGCCTCCCTGCTGCGGATGCGGGCGACACAGGAGGGGCTCGATATGGATATCAAAAGCGGCGGTATCGAGCGGCAGTGCGAGCATCCCTTTTTCGAGTCGGCCAAGGATCTTCTCGACCGATCCGAAGCTGTGCTCAGCATGGCCTGCGGCATCGGCGTCCAGTTCATCGCGTCCAAATACATGACGACCCCGGTTTATCCGGCGCTCAACACCACTTTTTTGGGCGACGTACAGACCGACTGGCACTTCACCGAAAAATGCCAGGCCTGCGGCGATTGTATCCTTGGCATAACCGGCGGCGTCTGCCCGGTCAGCCGCTGCGCCAAGCGGCTGTTCAACGGCCCGTGCGGCGGGTCGGCGAAAGGCAAGTGCGAGATCTCCAAGGATCTTGACTGTGCCTGGCAGCTGGTGGTGGATCGGTTGGAGGCGCTGGGAAAACTGGATGATTATGAGAAGCTTGCTCCTATCAAGGACTGGTCAAAGGATCGTGCCGGCGGCCCCCGATCATTTAAACTGGAGGACTTTTAATCGTGGAACTGAAAACCAAAAGCAAACTCGAGAAGGTCTTCAAAAGTGGTCAACTTGCTGTAACCAGTGAGTGCGGTCCGCCTCGTTCCAGCGATCCCGAGCATATCATCAAAAAAGGCCATATAATCAAGAACCATGTCGATGCCATCAATATCACCGACAACCAGACCTCGGTGACCAGGCTGTGCAGTCTCGCCTCCTGCATCCATCTGAAACTGGAAGGCATGGAGCCTGTCCTGCAGATGGTGGTGCGAGACCGGAACCGCATCGCCCTGCAAAGCGATATCCTCGGGGCGGCGTCGTTTGGCATCAACAATATGCTTTGTCTCTCCGGCGATCATCAGAGCTTCGGCGACCACCCCAAGGCGCAGAATGTTTTCGACCTCGATTCGATGCAACTGATTCAGACGGTTCGCCATATGCGCGACGAAGGCAAGTTCCTGGGCGGCGAGGAAATCAAAGTGCCACCGAATCTTTTTGTCGGGGCCGCGGCCAATCCCTTTGCCGATCCTTTCAAGATTCGGGTGCCGCGATTGGCCAAGAAGATTGCCGCGGGCGCCGAATTCATTCAGACCCAGTGCGTCTACAATCTCGAAAAATTCGAGCTGTGGATGAAGGGCGTGGTGGAGCGGGGGCTGCATGAGAAGGTCTTCATTATGCCCGGCATCACCCCCATGCGGTCTGTGGGTATGGCGAAGTACATGGCGCGGGCCGTACCCGGTATGGATGTTCCGGAAGAGCTGATCAAGCGTTTGTCGGGAGTGCCCAAGGAAAAACAGGCGGAGGAAGGTATAACCATTGCCGTCGAAGCTATCCAGCGGTTGAGAGAAGTCAAAGGTGTGGCCGGATTTCACATCATGGCTATCGAATGGGAAGATAAGGTCCCGGAAATTGTCGAGCGGGCGGGACTTTACCCGCGGCCGAAATTCGACTGACGGGACATTGCAGGACAAGAGGGGTTGTTAAAATGTGTCAGACCAGTGTGTTTCAGGAAAAGGCCGGCGGCGTTGAGCTGCTCTTGGAAAACGTCACCAGCCTTGAGGTTTTGGCGGACGGTTTGAGGATCGCAAGCCTGTTCGAGGGAGCAAGGGAATTTCCGGGTATGGCTATCCGGCGAATCGATTTCACCGCCGGGAAAGTCTTCCTCTATGAAAGAAAATAATACAGCCGGTTTCAGGCTGCGATAACTGGAGAAGGTATGGACAATGTTGAAAAGCTGCGGGTCATGCTGCAGCATTGGATAGAACACAACAAAGGCCACATGGAAGAGTTTACTAAGTGGCAAGAGACTATGGCCGGTGAGGGCAAGACTTCGCTTGCCGCTCATATCGCCAAGGCGATTGAAATGATGGTCGGAATGAACGAGGAACTCCATCAGGCCCTGCATGAGGCGGGGGGGCATGGGCACGATGATGATCACCATCACCATCATCACCACCACCATCATCACCACGATTGATAGAGTGAAATACCGGGAGAGCGGGCGATGGAACCCCTCGATTGCTCTCCCGGCTGAAAAAAAATAAAGCGGAAGAAACGAGCTTCGTTTCTTCCGCTTTGTTGTTTGCCGCAGGCAGTAAGAGTTGCCAACGGTTTTCATCACAGCACGGCTTATTTCAACCCGAGGCTTCTCTTGGCTGAGGAGAGGGTATTTTTCATCAGCATGGTGATGGTCATCGGGCCGACGCCACCGGGTACCGGAGTGATTTTGCCGGCGATTTCTTTGGCTTTGTCGAAATCGACATCGCCTTTTAGGATCGCTTTGCCGGTTTTTTCATTCATGCCGACGCGATTAACACCGACATCGATAACGGTAGAACCCGGTTTGATCCACTCGGGCTTGACCAGATCCGGGACACCGGCGGCGACAATGAGAATGTCCGCCCTGCGGCAATGGGCAGCAAGATCCTTGGTGCGGGTGTGGACGATAGTCACGGTGCTGTTGGCGCCTCGCCCTTTTTGGGCCATCATCATGGCGATCGGTTTGCCGACGATATTTGACCGACCGACAACAACCACTTCGGCGCCGGAGGTTTCAGTGCCGGAACGGACAATCAGTTCCTGGATGCCGGCGGGGGTACAGGGCAGGAAGCGGACTTCGTCGCCACCGATCATCAGCCGGCCGACGTTGACGGGATGGAAGGCATCGACATCCTTGTCCGGATTGATGGCATTCAGAACTTTTTTGTCATCAATATGTTTCGGCAACGGCAACTGCACCAGAATGCCGTGGATAGCCGGATCGTTGTTGTATTTTTCGATCAGAGCCAGCAGATCGGCCTCGGAGATGGTCTCCGGCTGATCGTCCTGGATTTCGTTGAATCCCACACTGATGGCGGTTTTGACCTTCAGGGTGACATAGCTGATGGATGCGGGACTCTTGCCGACGAGAATAGTTACCAGACCGGGGACCTTGCCGGTTTTGGCCTTCATTTGCTCGACTTCCTGTTTGATCTCGGCAAGAATTTCTTCTCTTATTTTGGTACCACTAATAATTTCAGCAGTCATATCAGGCTCCTTTCTAGATATTGTAAAAAGATCAAGGAAAAAGGGGCGAATGGCTTGGCCAGCCGCCCCTTGCTGTTCATTATCAGTGCTTAGAACACACCTTGGACCTTGCCGGTTTCCACGTCGACGTCAACACGCTTGAATGCCGGGTTGGAGCTTGTTCCAGGCATAAGGCTGATGGCGCCGGCAACGGGAACGATAAATCCGGCACCGCCATAGGTGAGAACTTCCCTGATGGTCAGGCGCCAGCCGGTGGGCACGCCTTTCAGCGCCGGATTGTCGGACAGTGACAGGTGGGTTTTCACCATGCACATACCAAGGTTGGCGAGCTTGGGGTCTGCCTGAATTCTGGCAATAGCCTTGTTGGCATCGGCTGAGTAGTCGACTCCGTCGGCACCGTATACTTCCTTGGCGATGAGTTCGATTCTCTCTTTGATCGGCATAGAGAGGTCATACAGCAGCTTGAACTGGGATTTTTCTTCGCAGGCCTCAACGACGGTCTTGGCGAATTCGATGGCGCCGTCGCCGCCTTTTTCCCAATGCCTGGACAGTGCCACGCGGGAGCCCTCTGCTTCGCACAGCTCACGAACCTTGGCAATTTCCGCATCGGTGTCGGTGTAGAAGGCGTTGATGCAGACAACCGAAGGAATTCCTGCCTTACGGACGTTTCTGATATGATGGATGAGGTTGCCGCAGCCCTTGGCTACCCACTCGACGTTTTCGGTCTTATACTCGACCGGCATTGCCTTGCCGGGGACAGGAACGGGAGCACCGCCGTGGCATTTGAGTGCCCGGATGGTGGCGACGATAACTACGCAGTTCGGGATGAGGCCGGAGTAACGGCACTTCAGATTCCAGAATTTCTCGAAGCCGATATCGGCCCCGAAGCCTGACTCGGTGACATGGTAGTCGGCGAGTTTCAGACCGATCCGGTCGGCGATGATCGAGCTCTGGCCGATGGCGATATTGGCGAAAGGACCGGCATGAACGATAACCGGCTGGCCTTCCAGGGTCTGCATGAGAGAAGGATTGATGGCATCGACCATCCACGCGGTCATAGCGCCGGCAACCTGCAGGTCTTCGGTAGTGATCGCTTTGCCGGTCTTCGAGTAGGCAACGACGATCCTGCCCATTCTTTCGCGCATGTCTTTCAGGTCGGTGGCCATAGCCAGGATGGCCATAACCTCTGAAGATACTGCAATACCGAATTTTGATTTCATCATGAAGCCATCGGTTTTGCCGTTCACGCCGTCAATACCGATGATGATGTTCCGGAGAGACTGGCAGCAGAAATCCATGACCCAGCCCATAGCCACATTGGTCGGGTCAATGTCGAGGCGCTTCATGCCGGAGAGTCTTTCCAGCTGCTCGTCATTGTAGTTTCTTTCATGCTGCATTCTGGATGTCAAGGCGACCATGGCCAGGTTGTGGGCATTCATGATGGCATTGATGTCTCCGGTGAAGCCGAGAGAGAAGGGAGTCAATGGAATGCACTGGGCGAGACCGCCGCCGGCAGCTGATCCTTTGATGTTCATGGTCGGACCGCCGGAAGGTTGACGGATGGCCGCACAGACACTTTTTCCGATTTTGCCGAGACCCTGAACGAGACCCATGGAAGAAGTGGATTTACCCTCGCCAAGCGGAGTCGGGGTGATGGCGGTCACGTCGATGTATTTGCCGTCCGGTTTGTCTTTCAGCCGCTTCAGTACCTTCTTGAAATCGATCTTGGCAATGTAGTGACCCTGGGGAAGCAGTTCCTCCTTGGTCAATCCAAGCTTCTCGCCGATCTCATAGATCGTCAACATCGTTTTCTCTGCATCTTGCGCTATTTCCCAGTCCGCATGTTTGGTAGGATCTAAGACCATGGTTCACTCCTTTGTTGGATTGAGGCTCGGGATGAGCCGGTTTTAAAGGTTGCAACGGTTTTAAACGTAGTGTGAAACATTGAAACAGAAAGTGCTGCGAAGAAATAACAAGACCGGAACCGGTCGTGAGTGCGATGTGGATTGGCTTCTAAAGCCGGCAAAATCATATAAAAGTCTCTCCGGAAGATTGACCAAGACGCCCTCATAGGTTTGTCTGAGGGATTGTCTGAGCAACTGTTCGATCTGACTGAATAACATGAATTTCGTACCATAAATGCCTCCGATTATCAATTGGTTTTAACGTCAAGGACTTTGTATTAAGACAAATACCCGAAGCGGTTCCCGCATCTGTCGGACACTGGGCGGGAGAGGAAAGCTGAAACTTATAAGTTGCTAGGTGCATGTTGTGCGGGAAGTGGGCGGATATTGGGAGGAAGTGTTTGGAACGGGCGTCAATCCTAGGCTTTCCGCCGATATAGGGACGTGCCGCTACTCGGGGGAAAGGGATCACACTCAAGACGCAGAGTGCCAATAGAAATCCGTTAAGTCAGTCTGGTAGCATCTTTTTTGAAGGAATAAAATGTCAGGCGGAGGCCTCTTGATGATCTATTGGTAAGGCAGGCACGGGTAAAAAACCTATTTTGTTCCAATTGTGCGATGTTGTGTGCGAATGTTGGATTTTATCTGGGAAGACGGCCAGCCTTGGCAGCGGTCCGGTTTCTGAGCGAGTTCTGGATATACTTGCCGAGAACGCTTACGGCAATATCGGCGGACCGGAACACCGGCAGACCGTGGGTCTGGAACGCGTCGGCGAGATAATCGTACAGGCTGCCGCTGTCGACCACGACCACCAGCGGCTTTGGCGAAACATCGCTCAGTCTGGCAATCCGTTCGACAATCGACTTTTCGCGGTGGAAGTGATTGGGCGCCAGTTCCTCGGCAAGGGTGTGTAGGATCGGGGTTAAGGGAACGATGGCCACGATCACGGCGTCGATACCCTTGTCTACCAAAAGCGTCTCGATGACCTCGACATAGACATCCTCGGAGGCCATGGGGGTGATATCGAGCGGGTTGTGCACCGCGGCAAGGGTCGTCAGTCCCGCGCCGGCCAGGATGGTCTGCAGGCGCGTGTGGGTCTCATTGCTCAAATCGGCAATTTCCAGACGATAATCTTCGCCCAGGAGGTTGTCGGCGATGCCTACCGCCTCGTAGCCGGCGTTGCTGATTGCCGCCAGCCGGTTGCCGAGGATGCTCTTTTTGTGGAGGGCGCAGGCCAGCCGCAGCAAGCCTTCAAAGACGTTGAAGGTTTCCGCTACCATCGCCCCGGCCTGGCCGATGCACGACTCACAGACCATATAGTCGCCGGCGATGGAGGCGGTATGGCCGGACAAGGCGTTTTTGCCCTCCGGAGTTCGTCCGGCCTTGTAGAAAATGACTTCCTTGCCGCGTGGAATGGCCTCCCTGATGGCCCGGGCAAAACTCAGGCCGTCGAGGTCGGCAAAGCCCTCCATGTAGAAGGCGAGGGTCTGTAGTTCATCCACCCCATTCAGATAATGGAGAAAATCGCCGGCGGTAAGATCGAGCTGGTTGCCGATGGAGACGGCGTAGGCCGGATCGAGAAAATTCAGTTTGCTCATCCGGGTGATCATGTAGGCACCGCTCTGGCTGACCAGGCCGAGGGTGCGGCGGTGGTCGCCGCGGTTCTTCGGCAGTTTGGAATCGGGGATGAACATGGCGTCGTAACGGCCGGGATGGGAGAGGATGCCGAGACTGTTGGCGCCGAGAAAGATCGGCGCCTCCTCGGAGTGCCTCCGGGCGGCGACAATCTTCTGCTGAATCTCCAGGATGAGGTGCTGTTGCCCTTCCTGCTCGCCCAGCCCGCCTGCGATAAGCAGGACGCTGTCGGCAAGGTTGTTCTGCAGGATGTTATCGATCATGTTCGGCACCTGGGCGCCGTCCACCGCCAGGATCAGCAGATCGAGCTTCTGCGGCAGGGCAGAAAGCTCGCTCAGGGTAGGGATGCCGTCGATCTCTTTGGCTGTCGGATGGATGAGAGAAAGATCCTGCCGGGGAAAGCCGTTCGCCAGGATATTCTGCAGGATGATCCGGCCGATATTGGTTTTTCGCGCGGAAATGCCGACGATGCCGATCGAGGCGGGATGGAGCATCTTCTCGATCTTGGCGATGGGTCGGGGCGGCTGAATGCGCCTCTCCGTTGAAAATCGGCATAGCCCGTCGAGCGGCATCATCAGGTAGTTGCTGAAGGCAAAGGGGTTGACCTCCAGTTCTTCGATTACATAGGGAGCGGCAGTGTTTAAGGGAGAAAAATATTGGGCGACCTGGATCAGGGCCGCAAAGCACTCCAGCAGCTGGTCGTCGGTGACGATCCGCTTCTGGCCGCGGGTAAGGCCCGCCAGTTTCTTGTAGGAGATGGTGTTCTTGAACAGCGCAAAGAAGGCGGCCCCGTCGACCTGTTCGGTGGAGGCGGAGACCACCGCCTGGCCTTTCTTAAACCTCGCGGCGTAGAGTTCGGTATCACGGCCGCCGAGCCCGGCGCTGAGGATGAGGCCGAATTCCCGGGTGTTGCGGAGGCTGACCAGCAGCTCGTTGCCGAATTCCTCGGAATCGGGGCGCATATACTGGCAGAGGATATAGCCTCTGATGTCGGCGGCGACGGACTCCTGCACCTCTTCAGCAGCTAACCCACGGTAGCGGGCCGGGGCTTCCTCAGGCCGGCGAAGGATGATCTCGGCATACTTTTCCGGGATTTCGCAGCTCATCCGGCGGAGAGTAGACAGCACTTCGTCGTTGTTCTTTCGGACAATCCGGACCCCGCCGACATCGCTCTTATGGAGAATGTAGGGGGAGACCACCTTGATGACCACCTTCTCGCCCGGCAGCTTGTCGAGCAATCGTCCGTCGAATCGCTCGTCTTTTGCCAGCAGGAAGAACTGCGGCGGCGTTTCCCCGCCGATCAGCCGGATAAACTCGTAGACTTCATACTCGAAGAGATAGTCGCGGCCTTGGCCGGCAGCTCGGTCGAACAGGGCGGTGAGGCCGGTGAAATCGATGTGGGTCTGCATGCGTCTTGATCCTTGAAGGTGGAGATAGAGGACTCTATTGTCTCCGATGTCGAAGAGATCTCGCAACAAAAAATAAGCAGTGGACGAAATTAGCACTTTAATGATTCATCTCATGTTTTTTAGAGAATTTCGTGAAGGTACTTATCCCGCTTGCAGGGGGCTTGCGGAAGATTGGCTGCAGCAGTGGAGAATTCGGCAAGAATATGTGCAAATGCACACTTTGTGGTATTGTCCGATTTGCAAAACCATTTACAATGACCACAATGACCGGGCGAAAATTATTTCGCCCCAACACATATCAGGAAGGAGGTGGGCGGCATGGGCAAAAAAGTGGTGATTATCGGGGCGGTGGCCCTGGGACCGAAGGTCGCCTGCAGGCTGAGACGCCTGGATCCCTCGGCCGAAATCATCCTCCTCGATCGCGACAACCTCATTTCCTACGGCGGTTGCGGCATTCCCTATTATGTCGGGGGAGATATCAACGACATTGAGGACCTGCAGAAAACCACCGCTCATGTCCTTCGCGACCAAGCCTTTTTCGCCGATTACAAAGGCATTCGGGTGCTCACACGGGTGGAGGCGCGGGAGATCCGCCGGCGGGAAAAGCGGGTCCGGATCTGCCATCTCGAAACCGGCCGGGAAGAATTCCTTGACTACGACAAGCTGGTGCTCGCCACCGGCGCCCGGGCCGTGCGACCGCCTTTCCCGGGGGCCGATCTGCCGCGGGTTCTGACGGTCTCCGACCTGCACGATGCCGAAACCATCAAAAAACTCATGGCGACCGGCAAAATCGGCAAGGCGGCGGTCATCGGCGCTGGGGCCATCGGCCTGGAGATTACCGAGGCGCTGACCGACCTGTGGGGCGTTACAACCACCCTGATCGAAATGGAAGATCAGGTCCTGCCGACCCTGCTTGGCAAATGCATCGCCCGCGTTGCTGCCAAGGAGCTGGAAAAACATGGCGTGAGCCTTCTCCTCGAAACCAAGGTCATGGCGATCGCCGAAGATGGTGACACCGGGAGGCTGACGGTGCATACCTCGCGGACGACCTTCGATGTGGATATCGTGGTCCTGGCTGCAGGCGTGAGACCCAATACCGAACTGGCCCGGGAAGCGGACCTGGCGCTCGGCATGTCCGGGGCGATCAGCGTCGACCGGCGGTTGCGGACCAGCGATCCCGACATCTACGCGGGCGGCGATTGTATAGAGGTGCGCAATCTGGTGAGCGGCGAAAATACCCCGATGGCCCTCGGCTCACTTGCCAACCGCCAGGGGCGGATCATCGCCACCAATATCAGCGGCGGCCAGAGTCATTTCAAGGGGACAGTGGGCACCTTCTGCCTCAAGCTCTTCGATTTCGCGATCAGCAAGGCCGGACTCACCTACCGGCAGGCGAGGGAGACGGGTTTCGATCCGGTCTATGCGGTGGTGTCCCAGGTAGATCATGCCCATTTCTATCCCAGTTCGGAGATGCTCTATATCGCCCTGGTCGCCGACCGCAAGTCGCGGAAGATCTTAGGGATTGAGGCGGCCGGCAAAAACGGCGACGCGGTGAAGGCGAGGGTCGATACCGTGGCCGTCCTCCTCCGCCATGGCCTCGATGTCGACGAGGTCTGCAGTCTGGAAACCGGCTATGCCCCGCCTTTTGCCTCGGCCATGGATGTGATCAACAACGCCGGCAATGCCCTCGACAATATCCTCGCCGGCAGCAACCGGCCGGTCGATGCCGCCGATTTTCTCTACGAGTTTGCCCGCAAAACCACCCGCGTTCTCGATATCCGCGGCGAAAAGGAGGCGGAGCCGTATAAAGAAAAGTATGGCGCGAGATGGCTGAATATTCCGCAGAATCAGCTGCGCAGGCGAATTACCGAAATCCCGGCGGACGAACCGTTGTTCCTGCTCTGCGACACTGGGCCCAGGTCCTACGAGGCCCAGGTCTTCCTAGCCTCGCAGGGACTGACCAATACCAGGAACATCCAAGGGGGCCTCGCGATGATCAAGGTCACCGAGCCGGAGTTTGTCTCGTGAATGGTTGAGGAACCGTCAGTGGATCGGTGATTCCACCGGTTTCTCCGCAACCACCATTTTCGGATACTGCTGCAGTTTCCCCTCCAGAGTGATGACCGTCCAATCGCCGTTGTCCTCGCAGGCTTTGACCAGGCATTCCACCTGGGAGCCGTCATAGAGCGCCAGCGCGCAGGGCTCGCCCACATTCCGGCCGGTGATCGAAGTGAATTTCCTGCTTGCCGCGAGCTGTTTGAAGTGGGCGACCGCCTCTTCAAATGCGACGATCCGGTCGTGTTCCTCCGGATCTATTTCCCGGATCTGTTGCCGTAACGCCTCGATTTCCTTTTTCTTGGCGGCGATGATGGCGATGGTCTTCTCCATTTCCGACTGCTGGTCGGAGGGGATGGAGAAAAGAATCTGTTTCTGGATGTCGATATCCGCTTCGATATAATTGATTCTCTTTAAGATATCCTGCACGGTCGGTTTGATCATTGGAGTTTCCTGGACAGGGTTTATGATTCTTCAGTAGAGAAGGGGATTTTGCTCGGATTGAGAGCAATGTGCAAGCAGGAAATCTGCTTTTTCGTCTTTTCAAACCGTAAACCACCTACATCTTGCGACTACCCGCACCTCCGGAGGCGGAAACATCAGCTCAACTTCCTCATTGACCGGTCGACAGTTCATAAAGAAATTTTTATGTAGATCATTGTCTTTTCAGACAATAATGAAAAACTTTGACGTTCATCGGTGGTGATGGTATGAATCGATATCCGGTTCTGCCTGCAAATCTTGACTTTTTGCAACTGCTTTCCAGGCCGGCGAGATTGCCCCGCTTCCTCTCCAATATTGAGTTCAAGGAAGGGTTTCATGGCCCCAAGATCTGTATTGATCGTCGATGATGAGGAGATCTGTCTTACCATCACCTCGGAAATGGTTAAAAAATTCGGCCTGCTGGCTATGCTGGCCAGGGACGGGTTTGAAGCGGTGGAGATCTTCAAGCGGCACGGCATCGAGATCGTCTGTGTCCTGCTGGATCTGCAGATGCCGCGCATGAACGGCATAGATGCCTTTCGGCACATCAGGAAGCAGGATGAGAAGATGCCGGTGATCATCACCTCGGGCTATCTTACCGATACCAACCTTCTGCTTCTTCAGCCACTCAATCCGGCCGGGTATCTCAACAAACCGGTGAGCTACGAGGCCCTTTTCGGGTTCCTTAGGCGGATAACGGCCGGTTGACGACCCGTTTACGATGTGCCGCCAAGAAATTCCTTGTAGTGCTCCTGGGCGCAGGTGGGGCAGATGCTGTGACTGAATATCGCCTCCGTATGATCGGACAGATATGCTTCAATGCTGTTCCAGTAGCCTTTGTCGTCACGAATGTTTTTGCATATCGCACAGATCGGCAGCATGCCCTGCAGCTGTTTCACATGATCGAGGGCACTTCGCAACTCCGTCATCAGGCGCTGGCGTTCAATGGCGTAGCGGATACTGCGGATGATGGCGGTTGACGAGGACTCTCCCTTGAAGAGATAATCCTGCGCGCCTTTTCGTACCGCTGCAAAGGCCATCTCCAGATCCTTTGCTCCGGTCATGATGATCGTTGGAACTGCCGGATGTCTTTCATGGAACGCGACAAAAGTTTCCAGACCGAAGCTGTCCGGCAGGGCAAGGTCGATGATCGCCACATCGATTGCGGCCTTGTCTGCGGCGCACAAGGCGTTTTCGAGCCGGCTTTCATGCAGAATGACGGTCTCAAGCTCGTCGGATGAGATCAGGATTTCCCGGAGCAGGAAATAGTCGTCCGAACTGTCCTCAACGATCAGTGCCGTGATTTTTTGTTTCATCGATCATCCTGTCTCCGCGGCAGTTTGACCAGCTGCAGCCAGAACCCCTCCACCTGTCTGATGATTTCCGTGAATCTGGCAAAATCGACCGGTTTGGTGATATAGCAGTTGGCGTGCAGCTTATACGCCTTGAGGATATCCCCCTCATCGTCGGAGGTGGTCAATACGACGACCGGAATATCGGTGAGATCTTGATCCTCACGGATCTCCTTCAAGACCTCGCGGCCGTCCATCAAGGGCAGGTTCAAGTCCAGAAGAATCAGGTCGGGTCGCGGTTTGCCGGCGTATTTGCCCTCGCGGCGCAGATAGGCCATGGCGGACATGCCGTCCGAGACCGTATCGATCTCCATGCGTACTTTTGAATCCTGCAGTGCTTCCAGGGTCAACTCGATATCATCCTGATTGTCCTCGACCAAGAGGACAATCGCCGGCTTGAGAGTAAGTTCCGTCATGATTGTCACATGTTTTTCGGCAAAGTGAAATAAAAGACCGATCCTCCGGTGGTGTTGGACTCGACCCAGATGGTGCCGCCGTGTCGTTCGACGATTCTTTTGCAGAGGGCAAGGCCCAGTCCGGTTCCCGGATATTCCCGGTCGGTGTGCAACCGTTGGAAAACCATGAAGATCCGCTGGTGAAACTGCGGCGATATGCCAATGCCGTTGTCTTGTACCCGAAAACGATAACTATCGTCAAGTTCCCGAAAGTCGATGTGGACACGGGGACTGGCACTTTCATTATAGCGCAGGGCGTTGACCAGAAGATTCTGGAAAAGGCTGCGGATCTGGTTCTCATCGATGCTGAGGGTCGGCAGCGTCCCGCAGATCACCTCTGCATTCTTCTCTTTTAATGTTGTCTGAAGGTTGTCCAGCACACTCTGGACCAGGAGATTGAGATCCGTCGGCAGGAAGGTCGACCCTTTCGAATTGACCCTTGATAGGGTCAGCAATTCCCGGATTAAGGTCTGCATGCGATGAGCGGCTTTCACCGACCTGTCGATGTAGTGCTTGCCCTTATCATCCACTTTATCTTCATAACGGTTCTCCAGCAGCTGAAGAAATCCGACAATCGCGCGCAAAGGTTCCTGCAGATCGTGCGACGCCACATAGGCAAACTGTTCCAGTTCCCGGTTGGATCGTTCCAGAGCCTCCCGAGCCTTCTTGCGCTCGGTGAGATCGATGCCGTACAGATTGATGTAGGCTTCCCCCGGAGGCCGGACAGCGGTAATGCCGAAGGTTTGGCCGGCTGGGTTGACGATTTCTGTGTCGATGGCATGGCCGCAACGACTGGCTTTGACTACTGCCTTGAGTACCGGTTCGGGCAAGGGGGTACTCCCGAATATCTGCCGGGAAAGGGTAGCCAGCCACCTGCCAGCCGAGACATTGGCATACATAATGGTTCCGTCGGGCGTGCATCGCATTACCGGGCAGGGATTTTCCTCAGGGAAGTTCGCCAATTGCCTTAATTTATCCTCGATATATTTTCGTTCGGTGATGTCGTGCACCATCCCCAGCGAGCGGATTATCCGTCCCTCTTCGTCCCGCACATGCTGGCATTTCTCGTGGACGAAACGTATTGCGCCGTCACTCTTGCGGATGACGCGATGTTCGATCTCGTACGAGTCGAGCCCTGCTCGGATCGAGTCCGAATAGGCCTCATTGACCGCAGTGCGGTCGTCCGGATGGACATGTTCCAGAAAAGCTTCGTAGGTGGCGGCAAACTCCTGGGGCATAAGTCCGAAGATTCTATATACCTCGTCCGACCAGACCAACTCGTTTTTCCGGAGATCCAGCTCCCAGCTGCCCAGATGAGCGATCTCCTGGGACCGATTGAGCCTTTTCTCGCTCTCTCGTAGTGCCTCTTCAGTTTTTTTGCGTTCGCTGATATCGGTGAAGAGAACGGCGAATTTTCCGGGAGCAACTTGGTAGGCATAGACGCCGTACCAGCGCTTCAGGGGCGCCGCATAATTCTCGATATGGACTGGGGCGCCGCCAAGTGCCACCCGGCCGAAAGTCTCGATCCAGTGCGTCTCGATTTCGGGCATGACCTGCCTGACCGTTCTGCCGATCACCGACTCTCGACAGAGGCCGGTCAGACGTTCGAAGGCGGGGTTGATTTCGAGGAACCGGTAATCGACCGGCTGTTCGTCTGCCCCGCAAATGATTTCATGGAGGGCGAACCCCTCGGTCATGCTGTTGAAGAGGGAATGGTACCGCTCTTCATTCTCCTGGAGCTGAACCGTTCGATCGGCCACACGCCATTCTAAAATTTCGTTGCTGATCCTGAGTTCCTGTTCGGAACGTTTCCTGCGGCGCTGTTCGGCAAGCAGCAGGCCGATCAGCAGCAACTGGACCAGCAGGACAGTAAAAAATCCTATGATATGCCATTGGTAGGAAGTCATATTGATTTCTTCTTTCGAAAAAAGCGGATTGAGCAGATGTCTATCTGCCTATCACATGGTCGCCGCCTTTGACGGGTAACAGGACGGTAAATGTTGCGCCCTCTCCCGGATGGCTGTCGACCTTGATTTCGCCCTGGTGTTTATTGATAATATCCTGGCTGATCGACAAGCCCAGGCCGGTTCCTTTGACATCGAACTTGGTGGTGAAGAACGGTTGAAAGATCTGTCCCATGTCTGCAGGCTTTATGCCGCTGCCGTTGTCCTTGACTTCTGCCGCCACCCGGTCGTCTTCCAGCCGGGTACTGATAGTAATGACCCCGCCGCTTTGGGGGCAGGCGTCCATCGCGTTGACCAGCAGATTGAGAAATACCTGTTTGATCTGATCAGCTACCGCCAGGATATGCGGCAGTTCCGCGGCATAGTTGCGCACCACGGAGATCTGCCGGGTGCGGAAATCGCTCCGGAACAACAGCAGGAGGGCATCGAGGGATTCGTGCAGGTTCACCGGTTGCTTCCGGCATGAAGACGGTCGGTTGAAATCCTGGAGATTGCGGACCAGGCTCTTGATCCTGTTGCTTTCATTGATGACGGTATCGAGCAACGCTCTGTCCTCGTCGGCCAAGAGTTCCATTTTCTGTAAGCCCTTCAGGAAGAAGAGAATGCCTTGCAGGGGATTGTTCAATTCATGGGCGATCGACGCAGAGAGCTTGCCGATTGCCGAAAGCTTCTCCGTATGCAGAAGCTGTTTCTGGGCGGTCTCCGCCTCCTGGTGTTTTTCTTCGAGCAACCTGTTGGTTTCTTGAAGGTTCCGGTTTAATTCCTCGATCTTTCGCAGTTGCCGGGTCAGCAGCCGGGACCTCCTGGCCATATCGATGATGGCGCCTACCTTGGCCAGCAGGATCTCGGCCGGGCAGGGGACGGCAATAAAGTCGGAGGCGCCGGCCGCATAGGCGCGCAGGATATCTTCATTGGTCCTGGTCGTCGTTGCGGCAAAGATGATCGGTATTCCTTTCAGTTCCTGCCGCCGACGGATCAAGGAGGCCAGCTCGAAACCATCCATCACTGTCATGTCGACATCTATGACAACCAGACAGTATTCCTGCAGGAGGAGCAGTTGGAGGGCCTGATCGCCGGAGCGGGCGGTCCGGACCCGCGCTCCCACCAGTTTCTGCAGGATGGATTGGAGAGCGAGCAGGGCGGAAGGATTGCTGCCCACGACGAGGATGTCGACTTCATCCTCGCCGTAGAGCATATCCAGCTTGGCCTGCATGGTCTTGCCCTGGACATAGAGATCGACCATCTGGCGAACCTTGGCCTGGATGACCACAGGTTCGACAGGTTTGGTGAGATAGTCGACCGCCCCAAGCGACAGGGCGCGATCGAGGTGGTTGGCTTCCAGCCTGCCCCTCGACAGAAAGATGATCGGCAATCGAGGGTTCGTATGTCGGGCACGGATCAGGGTGGCGGTTTCAAAGCCGTCGAGTACCGGCATTCGCACATCCAGGATAATCAGCCCAACCTCATTTTCCTCCAGGAGTTGTAAGGCCTGGCGGCCGGAAGTAGCCTGGAGCAGATGGTAATCAGGATCCTGCAGAATTGCCTGGAGAGTGAGGAGATTATTCGGCTCATTATCTACCAGAAGGATCTTGGTACGGGCTTTCGAATGGTCGGGAAGAAGTGTAACAACGGGCATCGTAATTTCTCCGCTGATATATAATTGAAAACCTGGACACATGCCTGTGCAGGAGATTTCCTTTGGGCAAAAGCTCCTTATGAAATGATCAAATGTCGGCGATCTCTTGAAAAATGTCTACCAATTTTCAAGGCTGCGATACGAAAAGCTGACATTCGGTCGGAGCGCATCGCCGGCGCGTAACAAGTCGGGAAGTTGTGATAAAAAAGCGGTCCTTGACCGGTGATGTCAAAAAAGTGTAATTTGCCAAGGACGAACGGTACGGAGCTTTGGCAGAGTCTTTTTTATTTATGACTGCAACCGGAAAAACGTTGAACGGAGAGGGTATGAAACCAAAAATTACGATCTTGATTGTTGAGGACAACCCTGACGATTATTTGATCCTGCAGGAGGTTCTTCAGTCGTCGGACGAAATTGAAGCGGTCCTTTTGCAGGAGGACCGGCTTGATCGCGCTTTTGCCGTGACCGGGAACCACGCCATCGATGTGGCAATCATCGATCTATCCCTTCCCGACAGTTTTGGCCTCGACACCTTTATTGCCTTTCATGAAAGATATCCGATGGTACCGACGATCATCATGACCGGAGCCGGTGACCGGGAGATGGCTTTCGAGGCCGTTCGCAAAGGTGCCCAGGATTATCTTTTCAAGTGCGAGCTGTCTTCGGCCGCAATTATCCGCAGCATCCGCTACTCCATTGAACGCCATCGTCTGATGGCGGATTTGCGCAGAGCCCTGAGCGAGGTGGAGCATCTTCAGGAAATGCTGCCGGGTACTTGATCGGCAGGCACAGCGCTTCCGTCAATTGCACTGATCCCCCAAAAGATTCACTTTGTGCCAAGAATGATTATCATATTGACCACAACTCTGTTTTTGCAAGTTGCCCGGAAAACTATTCCCACTCGTTCACCAACCGCAACCACGCATTTGAGAGAAACCATATGAATATTTCAAGCGAGACCAAAATACATGACCTGCTGGCAGCCTATCCCTTCCTGGAAGATTTCCTGGCGGGCCGCAACCCCCGGTATAAGAACCTCAAGAATCCGCTGATGCGCCAGACCATCGGGCGGGTCGCATCCCTCGGTCAGATTGCCGGCATCGGCGGCGAAAGTATCGCAAACCTGGTCGAGGACCTGAGGGGCGAGATCGAACGCCGCGGCCGCGAGGGGTTCTCAGCCTTTGCCGGCAAAAAATATATCGATCCCATCAAGCAGAACAGGTTGAAGGAGATTATTCAGGGAATACACCGCGGTGAGGATCTGAACAAACTCAAGGAGCAGTTTGCCGCTTTGAGCCAGGGAGTCACCGCCACCGAAATCGCCGACCTCGAACAGAGCCTCATGGACGAGGGGATGCCGGAGAAGGAGGTGCGCCGTCTCTGCGATCTCCATATCGCCGTCTTCGAGGATTCCCTGGGAGCGACACCGGTTCCCGACATGCCGCCCGGCCACCCGGTGCACACCTTTATGCTGGAAAATCGCGAGACGGAAAAGATTATCGCCCGTCTCACTGCGCTTGTGAGAGAGTGCGGCGACCCGCCGAAGCACGCCCGGCTGGAGCTCGAGCAAGATCAATTTCTGCGGCACCTGGCCGACCTGGACAAAGTAAACATCCACTACACGAGAAAAGAAAACCAGCTTTTCCCCTTGCTGGAGAAACATGGGGTGACTGCGCCTTCCCGGGTGATGTGGGCCATTCATGACGATATCCGCGGCCTCGTCAAAGGAGCAAAGAGGCAGCTGGCCGATCGGCAATTTACGGAAATGGCCGCGACCCTGAAGGATGTGCTGTCGCAGATCGGCCTGATGATCTACAAGGAGGAGCATATCCTATTCCCCATGTCCCTCGATGTCCTGAGCGAAGAAGACTGGCTGGTCGTCCGGCAGGGCGAGGCGGCGATCGGCTACGCCTGGATCAAGCCGCCGCCGGAAATGGCCGCGGTTCGTCAGCCGGCAAGTGAGGCGGTCGAAGGCTTGTTGGAAATGGAAACTGGTCGGATGAGCCTGGAGATGATCAACCTGATGCTCACCCACCTGCCGGTGGATGTTTCCCTGGTGGATGAGAACGACAAGGTCGTCTACTACTCGGACTGCCCGGACCGGACCTTCCCGCGCAGTCCTGCGGTCATCGGTCGCTCGGTGCAGAACTGCCACCCGTCGGCCTCGGTGGATAAGGTCGACATGATCCTCAATGCCTTCCGGGAGGGCAAAAAACAGACGGCGGAATTTTGGATCACATTCGGCGGCAAGTTCATCCATATCCGCTATTTTGCATTGTTCGACCGGCAGAAACGGTATCGGGGCTGTCTTGAGGTGACCCAGGATGTAACCGGCATCCGGGCGCTGGAAGGGGAGAGGCGTCTTCTCGACTGGCAGTAAGGCAGCATCGATTTCCATCGCTATCATTTCCGAGCAGCCTGGGGTAGAGCCCCGGCTGCTCGTCCTTAGCTCAACTCACTTGTCGTGGTTGGTCGGTAAAGCATATCGTCGGCGTTTGCCGCCGCTCTCATTTTTTTCTCCCCGGCTCTGTCCCTTCAATAACATTGGCAATTTTTTCTGCAGCGCCTTAGATTGAACCCTTGTCTATAAGCCAATGGAAATCTTCAAGTGTATCGGGGAAAAATCAACACCCATGAATTCCGAGATCCTTCTTATCGTACTGCCAGTCTTTCTGGTTATCGGGCTGGGCTTCGGTCTCAAGCGGACCGCTCTCGTCCATGCCGGTTTTATCTACGATCTCAATAGATTGGTGTATTACATCGCCCTGCCGGCGTTGCTTTTCTACAAAATTGCCGGGGCCGATTTTTATGCCAGTTTCAATGCCCGGCTTTTGGGCGGGATGATTCTCGGCATCACCGTGATGTTTGTTTTCTCATATGGTTTCGGTAGCCTGCGGGGGTATGCGCCGGCGGTCCAGGGAGCTTTCTGCCAGGGGGCCTTCCGGGGCAATCTGGCCTATATTGGTCTTGCCATCATTTACAATGCCTACGGCGAAGAGGGGTTTACCAGGGCGGGTATTTTGCTCGGCTTTCTGGTGCCGTACATGAATGTCCTGTCGGTGGTGGCGCTCCTCCTTCCCCAGCGTCGGGAAAGCCTGAATATGGGCGGATTCTTCTGGCTGCAGCAGGTTGCCACCAACCCCCTCATTGTTGCCTCGTTTGTTGGCATTCTCTGGAGTTACTTTGGGCTGCCCATGCCACGGATTGTTGATCGGGCGCTGAATATCATAACCGGGATGTCGCTGCCCTTGGCCCTCATCGCCATAGGCGCCTCATTTTCTTTTCAAAGATTGCGGGGCAATTTGACGCCGGCAGCGTTGTCTGCGGCAATGAAGATCGTGTTGTTGCCGGTGTTGACCGCCCTGGTGCTTCACGCCTTCGGCGTGCATGGCCAGGAGCTGGCGATCGGAGTGCTGCTCGCCGCTACACCCACGGCCACTGCCGCCTACATCATGGCGCAGCAGTTGAAATGCGATGCCGAGCTGTCGGGGGCAATCATCATGCTTTCCACCCTTTGTTCGGTCATTACTTACAGCCTCGCGCTGTATCTGCTCCAGACCTTGGCGTTGTAGGGGCGAATAATTTTTCGCCACTACCGCAACCGGCGCGGCAGCCGTGCGTGGAAGTTGTCTTTGAGAAATGTGTGGAAGTCGCTGACTGCGGCAAGGCGGCCCTGCAGGTGTTCTTTGGTTTCCGGAGGAGCGGCAGGGTCTTCCTGCCGCTCCTTGATTGCCCGTTCCCGTTCGGCAAGAACCTGGTAAAGATCGAGAAGATAGTTGTAAACCATAACACTCAGTAGTAGCTGAAATCCTTGAGGTCGACGTTTTCCCTGAGATATTCACGCAGCCACTGCAACTCTTCCAGTTGCCCGCGATAGAAGGGAGCTTGTTTGTCTTCGCGGGCAACGGCTTTTTGCGCTTCCGTTATTTTCTCAGTGAGATAGTTATGGATCTTCACGGAATACTCGTTCGGCATGCTGTCGATCCCTTTACACCTTTTTTCCCATCTCTCACCACCAGATCATTGCAGATATGACAGAGCTATCTTCAGCATCCTGCGTACCGGTTCCGCGGCACCCCACAGCAGCTGGTCACCGACGGTGAAGGCAGCCAGGTACTGCGGCCCGATGTTCAGTTTATGGATCCGGCCGACGGGGACCGTGAGCGTCCCTGAGACTTTGACCGGGGTGAGTTCCCGTGAGCTGATCTGGCGGTCGTTGGGGATCACCTTGACCCACTCGTTATGGCCGGCGATGATGTTCTCGATCTCTTCGACGCTGACATCTTTCTTCAGCTTGATGGTCAGCCCCTGGGAATGGCAGCGCATGGCCCCGATCCGCACGCAGAGGCCGTCGATGGGGACGACTTGGTCGCCGGTGCGGCCGAGGATCTTGTTGGTCTCGGCGATGCCTTTCCATTCTTCCTTCGACTGCCCGCCGGCTACCGGCACGTCGATCCAGGGAATGAGGCTAGCAGCCAGGGGAACCCCCCAGTTATTCATGGTCAGCGTCCCGTCGTTCAGTTTGGCGGTGATCTTACGGTCGATGTCGAGAATGGCCGAGGAGGGATCGGCTAAGAGATCGCCCACAACGCCTGCCAGTTCGCCCATCTGGCTGATCAGTTCGCGCATGTTCTTGGCGCCCGCGCCGCTTGCCGCCTGATAGGTCATCGAGCTGACCCATTCGACCAGATCATGGGCGAAGAGTCCGCCGAGGCCCATCAGCATGAGGGAGACGGTGCAGTTGCCGCCGATGTAATTTTTGATGCCCCGTTCGAGTCCCCTGTCGATGACCGCCCGGTTGACCGGATCGAGGATGATGATCGAATCGTCCTTCATCCGGAGGGTCGAAGCGGCATCTATCCAGTAGCCGTTCCAGCGGCTGCGTAACGTGTCATAGACCTCGGCGGTGTAGCTTCCACCCTGGCAGGAAACGATGATGTCCATTTCCGCCAGGCGGTCGATATTCATGGCATCTTCGAGAGGTTTTTTCCCCCCTCCACCGACGTCAGGACCGGTCTGTCCCGCCTGGGAGGTCGTGAAGAACACCGGTTCAAAGCCCCGAAAATCGTTCTCGGCCACCATTCTCTCCATGAGAACGGAACCGACCATTCCCCGCCAACCGACAAATCCTACTTTAAGCATTGGAGACTCCATTTAAATAATTGTGGTGTTGTGCACATCTGAGGCAGGACCCCCGCTTCACTCCCAAAAAATCGGAAACCTCCATTTTTACCTGGAAGGGTGAAGAAATGCTCGCGAAAAAATGCGACTACTTGCCTGACCTGGAAAAGAACAGGAAACCAAAAACAAAGGATCCGGCGAGAATGTAGACATCCGCCAGGTTGAAAATACCGGTGTGGAGCTTGCCGGCAGCGAGCATCACAAAATCGGTGACGCCGCCGTCGTGCAGGAGCCGGTCGAGGAGGTTGCTCAAGCCGCCGCCGGTCACCAGGCTGAGGGGCAGGTCGTAGCGAGGATTGGGCCGGCGAAGGAAAAAGAGGTAGAAGAGGCAGGCGACCAGCAGGACCGTGACGCAGACATAGAGAAAAAAGAATTGCAGGCTCTGCGGCAGACCTCGGACAATCCCGAGAAAGCCCTCATAGTTTTTGACCAGGGAAAAGGTTACCAGGCCGCCCCACACATTGAGATCTCCGGAATGGGCGAGGAATCTTTCGGCCACCGCTTTGGTCAGCTGGTCCGTGACGATAGTAAATGCCAGAAGGCTCACCGGCAGCCGGAGACCGGCTCTGCGGCGCTGTCGTCGATCTATCAGTGCAAGCATGGAATCAGATTAATGAAAGTCGGGTCAAATGAAAATGCAGGCGGAAGATGAATGTGAGGAATAGCAAAATCATGGCCGGGAGTCCAGTACTTTTCTGACCAGAGCGGCAATCGATTTGCGCATCAGCGGCTTCATGGCAAAGGCCCGCACTCCGATGGCCAGGGCCTTGGTCTCGTTGATCAGCTCGCTGAAACCGGTGCAGAGGATGATTGGAATATCGTCCCGTATCTCAAGAAGATGCTGAGCGAGAACGGCGCCGTTCATTTTCGGCATGGTCATGTCGGTGAGAATGACATCGAAGTCTTGCGGTACGTCGGTAAAGGTCTCCAACGCCTGGAAGGGATCGGTCTTGACCGTAACGATATAGCCGAGGCTTTCCAACAGGCGCCCCTGCATTCGAGCTACCATCGCTTCATCGTCGATCAGCAGTATCCTTTCCGTGCCGAGCGGGATTTCTTTGCTATAGGAAATTGTCTTTTTCGCCGGCAGATCGACAAGCTGCGGCAAATACACGAGAAAGCTTGTTCCTTTGCCGGGCTCGCTGTAGACGGTTATCAGTCCGTTATGGCTCTTGACTATGCCGTGCACGACGGCGAGTCCCATTCCCGTTCCCTGATCCTTCGGCTTGGTGGTGAAATATGGGTCGAAGATCTTATCGAGCATGGCTCGTTCCATCCCGCAGCCGTTGTCGCAGACTTTGAGGAGGAGGTACGGGCCCGGAGCGAGTTGCAGGATCTTCGATTTTTCATCGATCGGCTCGATTTCGATGCGATCGATTTCCACCGTCAGAATTCCGCCCCCTTCTCCCATGGCATGTTTGGCATTGGTCCCGAGATTCATGACAATCTGATGGATCTGCGTGGCGTTACCCATAATCAGCTCGTCTTCAATCTCAATCTTGGTGCGGATTTCAACAGATTGCGGGAGGGAAGAGCGCAGCAGGCTGAGGGCGTCGGTGACGACCTGACTCAGTTTTAAAGGTGTCCGTTCGTAGTCCTGCTGCCGGCTGAAGGTGAGGATCTGGCGGACCAGTTCTTTCGCTCTTTCCGAGGCAAGCAGCACCCGGTCGAGGTCTTTTGCCGCCGCGCAGGTTTTTCGGTCGCAATCCGACAGCATGTGCAGTTGGGCGAGCTCGGAATAGCCGATGATTGCCGAGAGAATGTTGTTGAAATCGTGGGCGATCCCTCCGGCAAGAGTGCCGATCGCCTCCATTTTCTGCGATTGCTGAAGTTGTCGGGCGAGTTTCTTGGCCGAGGCCTGAGCCTCCTGACGTTCAATTATTTCCTCCTGCAGCTCTCTGTTCGATTGCTCGAGCTCGGCAATGCGTTGCTGGAGTTCGGGATAATAGCTTTTGCGGATGGACTTTTCCCCCAGTCCGATAATGCTTTGCCGAAGCTGTTCGCGATTGGTCTTGTGGTCAGAGGGCTTCTTCATAGATGACCTCAATGTCCCGCTGGTTCGGCACCTTGGGGTTCGTGACCATGCAGGGATCGTTGAGCGCCTTGCGGGCAAGAAGAGGAATATCGGAAAGTGTCGCCCCTCGCTCACCGAGCGTCTTGTGGATGCCGACCTGCTTTTTCAGTCTGCCGACCTCGGCAAGCACCGCCTGCTTGATTTCCGCTGTGTTTTTCCCGCGAAGGTCGACAAGCCCCATCGCCTGACCAATTTTGCTGTAGCGTTCGACGGCCTCCGGAAAGTTATAGCCGATCACATGATCGAGCAGGATGGCGTTGCACTCGCCGTGGGGGAGATCGAGCAGGCCGCCGAGACTGTGGGCCATGGCATGGACGGCGCCGAGGCTGGCGTTGGAAAAGGCCAGGCCTGCCTGCAGACTGGCTAGGGTCATATCGTTGCGCAGCACGATATCATCCGGGGCGTCGAGTACCTTGGGCAGATTGGTGCAGACCAGGCGGACCGCCTCCAGGGCATGGAGATCCAGGAGCGGCGAATTGGCGGTCGAGACATAGGCCTCGATTGCATGAACCAGAGCGTCCATGCCGGTGCAGGCGGTCAGGTAAGGGTTCATGGTGACAGTGGTGAGGGGATCGATCAGGGCAACGTCGGGAACCACCGTCTTGCTGATGATGGCGATCTTTTTTTTGTCTGTGGTATCGGAAATGATGGCGAATTGGGAAACGTCGGCGGAGGTTCCGGCGGTTGTCGGAATGCAGATGAGGGGCGGACCGGGAACGGCGACGTTGTCGATTCCTTCAAAACTGAGGATGTTCTCGCGATTGGTGCTGACGATGCCGATGCCCTTGGCGCAGTCCATCGGGCTGCCGCCGCCGAGCGCAACGATCACATCGCAATGCTGTTCGTGGTAGAACTCCGCCCCCGCCATGACCTCGGTATCACGCGGGTTGGGAGAAATGGCGGAGAAGACGGCGGATTCTATGCCTTCTTCGTGATGGAGACGGGTGAGTTCGGTAAGCCAGCCGGCGTCGATAATGCCCTGGTCGGTAACAATAAGGGCCTTCTTCGCGCCGAAGTTGCAGAGGTAGCGGCCGATGAGCTGCATGGCTTCCGGCCCGAAAATGAACTCCGGGGCGACAAATTTTCGTAACTCCAGCATGTCTTCTCCTCGCGAAGGTTTGGACGGTATTGGCGGATTTTCAAGCTTTATTCATTATGACGCACCAGACGGTAAAGTCAATTTTTTCAGTTTACCAATCCTATACGGCAAAAGGTGTCTCGGTCGATCTGTCATGCTTTACATTGTCGCCAGAAGACCATGTCAATGAAAAAAGTTGCTTCCGGATCGAGAGTTAGATAAGGTAGCCTGCTTAGGAAACAAGTTTGATGATCAGGACAACAACATTGAAAGGCAGGTCCGCAAGCAGGGGAGGGTGTAACAACATGGTGAAGATCGGCATAATCGGCGGCTCCGGACTCGATAATCCGGAAATCTTGAAAGACCCGCAGACACTCGAAGTGGAGACCGAATACGGCAAGCCTTCCTCATCCCTTTTGGCTGGCAGGATCGGCGGCATCGAAACAGTCATCTTGGCCCGACACGGCAGGCAGCATCAGTTCAGTCCCACCGAGATCAACAATCGGGCCAATGTCGCAGCCTTGAAGAAGGCCGGTGTTACCCATATCCTTGCCACAACCGCCTGCGGCAGCCTGCGGCAGGAAATTGATCGGGGCCACCTGGTGGTGCTCGATCAGTTCATCGACTTCACCAGGTTCAGGAAAAACACCTTTTTCGACTCGTTTAGTGGCGGTCCTCGTCATACCGCCATGGCCCACCCTTTCTCGGAAGAGTTGCGCAGCAGGCTGCTGGAGACGGCGCAGGCATTAGGGCTTGCAGTCCATCCGCGGGGTTGCGTGATTACCATCGAGGGGCCGCGGTTTTCAACGGTCGCCGAATCGAAGATGTTCCGGCTGTGGGGTGCGGATGTCATCAATATGTCCACCGCCCCGGAGGCGATGCTGGCAAACGAGGCAGGAATTCCGTATGCTGCCGTGGCCATGTCGACCGATTATGACTGCTGGAAAGAAGACGAAAAACCGGTAACCTGGGATGAGATACTTGAGGTATTCCATAAAAACGCCGATAATGTCACGAGATTGCTGGTAAGCGTGATTGAAGGTTTTCAATAAAACGTTCTGACGCATTTTTACTTTCAGCCAATAACCAAGGAAATACCATGAATCTGAAAAGTAGTGTTCGCAGCATACCCGACTGGCCCATTCCCGGAGTGATTTTTCGGGATCTGACGACCCTTATGAATCATCCCGAAGCCTTCCGCGAGTCGTGCGATATTCTCTATGAAAGGTACCGGGATCATGATATCGACCAGATTGTCGGCATCGATGCCCGTGGTTTCGTGTTCGGCGGAGTGCTCGCCT
>MGTI01000046.1 GCA_001799365.1 Desulfobacterales bacterium GWB2_56_26
GAGTACGAGGTCAACCGACTGTTCGACACCGGCGTGGCCAACCTGCTCTTTCCCAAAGATATCTATCATCTTGATCTATCCTCCATTAAGGACGAGCTGCTGCACCGCTTCCGGAAACAGATCGAAAACGAATGATGAGTCCATAAGCGTCTTCCCGACTTGAAAATTACAGAACCAAGCCGCAAAGGAAATGGCAGGGAAAATATCAAGTTAATTTACTTTCGTCTCATAAAATTTAAAGTTGTAAAAACCATATATCTCAAGGCGCGGAGAGTGTCTTCTGTTATAATGGATATTCCAAAAACAGATATAAGTACAAGGAAATCAGAGCCAATGGCTAACATGAAGTACAAAATCACTCCCTCTGCATTGGCAATCTCCCTGTTTTGGTCTGCTGTTATTCCTTTGATAATACCATTGAAATTCTCCTCGGACAGATTGCACCAACTCCTGCAATTTTCGAGTCTTATTCTCCTGTTCCTGGTCATGCTGTGGATATGCAACCGGATAGGAAAACAGAAGATCCCGCTCCAAGCACCTCGAATCAAGCTGCCGAGCACGTGGCTCATGATCGGCGCCATCTCGATCTGCGCAATCATTTGGTCGATATATGGCTTTGTTTTCTATCCTGGCATAATTACTTGGGATTTTTACGTTCAATGGCATGAGATGTCGGGGAAGATCCCTTTATCGGATTGGCATCCCGCATTCCACACCCTTCTCATGTGGGTAGTTACCCGGATCTGGTTTTCGCCGGCCATAGTGACTTTGGTACAAGTAGCGGCGATGTCGGTACTTGTGGGAATAACCGCAGTCCGGTTGGCGCAAAACGGAGTACCGCTCATGATAGTCGCTCTGATGGTGCTGTTTTATGCCTTCTTTCCCTTAAACGGTTTTTATGCGGTATCGCTTTGGAAGGATATCGGCTATGCCCTCGCCTTTTTCTGGCTCAATATTCTTCTATTTGATGTCGTCTTCTCCAAGGGAAGCATCCTGGCAAAAAGATCTTTTCAGATGCTGTTCTTCCTTGCCCTGTGCTGTGTGGCCTTGATACGGCACAATGGATTGATTCCCGCTTTCGGTTCGCTGTTGGTGTTGTTGGCGATCTACTTCCGCTCGCAAAGCAAGCCCATCCTCTTATTAATGGTAGCCCTTGCCGCCTTTATTTTCTTGTTTAAAGGACCGGTCTTTCATCTGCTCAAGGTCAATGTGACCGACAAGAATGTCTTGAAAGCCCATTTACCAATTCAACACATTGGCGCCGTGCTGCATGCCGGCGGTGATATCACCCAGGAAGACAAGGTCTTCCTGGCGCAGATAATGCCGTTGTCGTACTGGAAGAAGGCCTACGACCCTCGTTCCTGCATGCCCCTTATCTTTGGAAAAGACAAAAACGGTACTCCCTATCTGGATGGGGATTTTCTTAAAAACCATGAAAACTATCGAAAGTTCCTTTCGGTGTGGACAAGAACAGCACTCACCAACCCCGCTCCCATAATGAACTATTACCTCTACGGCACCGAACTGCTCTGGCGTATTCACACCCGTTACAGTCCCTTTGTCATAGCGGATGAAGATCTGGCCGAAGACCATCTCTATTCCGGGTACAAGCCCTCACAGAAATTAAGCAAACATGTCGGACCGGTTGGAAGTTTTCTGATACATCTTATCAATAACCATGCAACAGGATGGCTTTTCCATAGAGGCGCTTTCTATTTCTGGACCAGCCTGTTCTTTTTGAGCTTACTCGCGCTCCGTGCCGACAAGGTGTCCATCATTGCCATCGTTGCCCCCATGCTTTTGCAGGCCTTCACCGTTGCCGCTTTTCCCTTGGTGCAAGACACGCGATTCATGTTTCCCATAATTTTGGTGACCCCTCTTCTCATTTCACTGTTCTTTTCCAACCGATTGACAGCTTCTGCAGGAACGCATATCGCTTCCTCTTGAAGACAAAAAAAGGCTTCTCCCTCGCGAAAATCCCGCGGCGGAGAAGCCTTGTCCCGGCTGAAATCTTTGTTCGGCAACCGGCCGACTCTACGGCATCACTCTGTTCTCGGTGAGACCCATCAGGACAATGTCGATCCGGCGGTTTTTTTGGCGGCCTTCGTGACTGTCGTTGCTGGCAATCGGCCGGAATTCGCCGTAACCGGCGATGGAAATATTGCCCGGGGAAAAGTCGAAATTGCCGAGGAAAATCTTCATGATGTTGGACGCCCGATCGAGGGATAGCTCCCAATTCGTTTTATAACGGCCTTTGGGCAGAATGGCATTATCGGTGTGGCCTTCGATGCGTATCTGGTCGGCAAAGGGCAATATCGCCCGGGCTATCTTGCCGACGGAGGGTAAGGACTCCTGCTTGACCACCGCACTGTCCATTTCGAAAAAGGCATCCTCCTCCATCCTGATCACCAGTCCTCGCGCGGATTCATCCACCGCGATTTCGCCTCCCAGCTGCAGGGGCTTCAAGGAGATCAATATCGATTTTTTAATATCCCGGACTTCGTCGACACTGAGGTTGAGCTTTTTGATCATCCCGGTTTCTTTGCTTCTATGGTCGGCCTCTTCGTTGACCATTCTGGTGTTTATGGGCGGCCGCGGCATAACCTGCACCGCGGGAATAGGCAGGAATTCAGCGCTCAAGGCCTTGGATTTGCTCATATTGAAAGCGCTCTTGTACGATTGCTGTACCTCCTCCACCTTCTTCTTATCGACTTGCGACATTGCATACAGCGTCACAAATACGGCAAACAACAGGGTGATGAAATCGCCGTAGGAGACCAACCATCGTTCATGGTTCGGTGGTTTTTCAGGACTTTTTTTCCTCGCCATCCTCTATCTCCTAGTCCGCCTTGCCTTCGGAAGATTCGCCGCCTTCATGAATGTACGATTTGAGCCGCTCTTCAATGAACCGGGGATTGCTGCCGCCGAGAATGCTGGTAATTCCGGCAATGATGAGCTCCTGTCTCTGGACCTCTGACTTTATCCGGAGCTTGATTTTGGTAGCGAACGGCAGACAGATAATATTGGCAGTCACCAGACCATAGATGGTGGCCACGAAGGCCACGGCTATCCCCGCTCCCAACTTGGAAGTGTCCGCCAGATTGCTCATGACGTGGATAAGGCCAAGTACGGCGCCGATAATACCGATGGTCGGCGCATACCCGCCCGCCGCCTCATAGAATTCCGCGCTCAACTTGGCGTGTTCTTCATAGGTCCCCACGTCGACCTCCAGAATATCCCGGATATCCTTGGGCTCGACCCCGTCGACACAGAGGGCGATGGCTTTCCGCAAAAACCGGTCTTTGGTATTGTTGCCGTCCTGTTCAAGCGAGATGATGCCATTTTTCCGGGCCTTATTGGCCAGATCGATGATGATGGCGATTGTTCCCTCCAATCTTTCCGGAGGAGAAAGCAGCATCTTGACATCCTTGACCGCCTTGACTGCCGTATCCATGGGAAAACTGACGAAGGCCGCGCCAAAGGTACCCCCTAGCACGATTATCGCCGCGGTGGGTTGGATGAGCGCCTGCATATGAAGGCCTTCCATAGCGGCTCCGCCGACTATCGCGCCCAGCCCCATAACCAATCCAATTATTGTTGCAGTATCCATAAATCAAAAAATGTTCTTACTCTTCGGCTCTTCCGCCTCAGAAACAAAGGAATGAAAATTCGAAAACATATGCAACGGACCAACTTACTCGGATGCACCTCTTTCCTGGACGAGTCCGTCCGGTTGTTCCAACCTGCGCTGAATTACTACGCGGTAATCTATTATTTTTTCCACTACTTCGGATGCTTTTTCGAGAACCAGATAATAATCGCCGTTAATAAGGCATATAGTCGTATCGGGGGCTTCTTCGATAGTTTTAATCAAATCGGGATTGAGATATATCATCGTCCTGTTGAGACGGGTGAGTTGAATCATAAGGGAGGAGTCTCTTCTGCAGTCGACTTTGATTGAAATTTTATAATGTTATAAAAGTCCCGAATTGAATGTTCTTCATGAAAGAGCCTATCTTTCCCGAACACCTTTGTCAAGGCAATCGTCTTAACCGGTTTTCCTTAGGCGATCACCGTGAGCAGCATGAAACTGTGGGAAAACCGGCCCGATTCCGGGACGAAGCACAGCACCCGGTCGCCGTCCCGGAGCCTGCCGGATTTGAGCAGCCCCTCCATGAGCAGGTAGATCGAGGCGCTGCCGATGTTGCCGACCTCATAGAGGTTGGTAAACCATTTCTCATAGGGGATTTCAAAGCCCGCCCCTTTCATGCCTTGGTAAAACCGGTCGCGGAAGTAATCCGACGAATAATGGGGCAGATACCAGTCGATGTCGTCTGGACGAAGACCATGTTTTTCGGCGATCGCCGGCAGCGCTCTGGCCATGGCGGTGGGGACGATGTGCGTATCGAGGAGTTTCACGTCCTGGCGCACGGCCATAAGGTTCTGCCCGGCCGCGGCCAGGCTGCCTTGCCCGTCCCGCCAGCCCTGCATGCGGCCGTCGTCCAGTCTTCTGCCGCCGGCATACATGCAGGTGGCAAGTTCGCCGGCGTAGGAGCGGTTTTCGATCCATTCCACCCGGTAGCAGAGACCGGTCGCACTTTTCCGGCCGGAGACAAAGGCCGCTCCGGCGCCGTCAGAGAGCATCCAGCGGAGAAAATCGGCGTCGAAACCGAGGATCGGCTTTTTCTGCAGGTCGTCTTCCGGCTCGGTCTCGGCGGCAAAAAAGCCCGCATTCATATAGGAGGAGGCGATTTCCGAACCGGTTGCCACCGCGTTCTGTACCGCCCCCGTGGCGACATTCAGGCAGGCATATTTCAGGGCGGTCACCCCCGCAAGACAAATTCCGGCGGTGGTCACCACCTCGCAGGGCGGCAGGCCCAACTCGCCTGCTACCATGACCCCGTGGCCGGGCATGAGCAGATCGGGGCTCGCCGAGCCGCAGCATAAACATTCGATGTCGGTTAAGGAGAACTTCGCGGAAGGCGTGAGCTTTCGTACCGCCTCGGCGGTCAGCTGGGCGTTGGTATGGGTCGCCCGGCCTGTTTCCGGGTCGAGAGCATAGTACCGGGTAGTGATCTTGTTGTTGGCGAGAATCCGGCGCCTGGTCCGCGAGGGGATATTGCCAATCCGGCCGAGGACCTCTTCGATGCGATCGTTGTCCACCGGCTGATTGGGGAGAAAGGAAGCGATATCATTGATAAAGATGTTCATGTTCAACTCTTCTTGATATGATGGTGCAACTGTTTCATGAGATCGGAATAGAGGGTATAAAATTCCTTCGGGGCAAGCCGGGTCGGCAGCACCGCATTGGAAAAGGTGTAATAATCGAGATCGGTGAGGGTGATTTCTTGCTGCAGCTGGCGGAAAAGCGGGGTTCCCGGGATCGGCGTAAGAATCGACGGAATCGGCAGGGCGATGGGCGAACTGTCAATGAACCGGCCGAGCCGTTCGAAGTCTTCGCGGTCGTAGTCGGGAGAAATGATGAAATCACCGATCACCCGGATGCCGATCTCGGCCAGGATCGAGAGCGCCGTAAGGTTCTTGGCCAGACTGCTGCGCTTGTTCATCCGGTCAAGGCGGCCATCGTCGATCTCCTCGAAACCGATGACCACCGCGGAAAGTCCCGCTTCATGCCACAGTCGCAGGAGATCGGGGTCGGCCACCACGGTATCGGCCCGGACATCGGCCACGAATTTCTTGCCGAGCGAAAGTTCGATGATCCGCGTAGCAAGCATCCTGGCGGCTGCCCGGTCGCCGAAGGTGTTGGCGTCGACGAAGCGGATGAGCGGAATATCGCCCAGGAGGTCGATGTCGCGGAGAATCGCCTCGGCGCTGTGGCCGAGGTACCGGCCGTCGGTCAGCGACGGGATGGAACAGAAGGCGCAGCAATGGGTGCAGCCGAAGGCGGTGACGACAAAACCGACCTTGCCGCCCACCCCGCTCATCACATACTTGTCGCGATGGGCTTCGACCAGGTCGTAGCGCGGCGGCAGTTCGTCGACCAGATCGGCCTCCGAGTATTTCCGGAGTGAAGGGCTGAATACCCCTCCCTGCCGCACCCGGACCACGCCCGGGATGGCAGGCGTGCGCCCCGCAGCCAAGTCATCAACCAGCAGCCGAAAACTCAGTTTGCCGAGACCCATCACGATATAATCGATGCCCTCCCGGTTAAAGTAGGCGGGATCGCAGGAGGCGTGGTGGCCGCCGACAACAACGATGGGGCTCTTGCCGGCAAACCGTTTTTTGATCTCGCCGGCCAGTCTGATCACCGTATTGGCCTCGCAGGTGACTGCGGTAAAGCCGACCAGGTCCGGGCCCCCGTCCGCGGCCAGCTTTTCCATGCCTTCCGGCTCGGCCTTCAGGTCGACGATCCGCACCTCGTGACCGGCCAGGTTGCCGGCCAGCACCGAAAGCGCCAGCGGCTCGCCCCGGAAGATCATCTTGAGCGAGGTGATGCCGTATTCCTCTTCGGGAATGGATCGCCCGCAGTTCGGCGGATTGACGAGAACTATGTTCATGGGACGGATTTCCTTGTGTTCAGGGACGTTTCCTCTTGGCGGCGGCATAGAGAACGCCGCAGATCGTGGCGGCAAGGCCGAAGGCTAAAAGGCCCAGGGTCTCGGGCAGAATCTCCCGCAGGCCGCCGCCGCGGAGCAGGAGGTCGTAAAATCCGCTCTCGCCCCAGTAGAGCGGCGAGATCAGGCAAATCGGCCGGAGGAATTCGGGCAGGGCGTAGACCGGCACCATGATGCCGCCGATGGCCGCGCCGATGACGATGGAGACCGGGGCAAAGACCGCGATCTGCTCGTAGGTCCTGCCGATCATCCCGAGGCAGATGCCGTAACCGCAGGCGGCGGCGATGATGCCAAGCAGCACCAGCAGCAGGAGCAGCGGTTCTCCCCCTGGATCGAAGGCCGGCAGCCCCAGGAGAGGCAGGATAAAGATGCCCGCCCCGACGATGACCGCGAACTGGACCAGGCAGACCGCCATGTACGCCAGAATCTTGCCGGAAACGACGGTGAGGTAGCTGACCGGCAGGACCCGCAGGCGCAGGAGCGTTCCCGAATCCCGTTCCTTGATGAGCGAGCCGGCCAGCGGCACGGCAATAAAAAATATGCCGAAGATCGCCCAGGCCGGGACATTCTGCTGGACGGCGGTCGGCTGGCGGGTAAACTGCATCGCCGAGATGAAGTGTTCCGCCACCGGAATGAAGGCGGTCTCCTCGAACAACTGCGGCAGCAGTTCCCTGGCGTCCAGCTTCGGCAGGGGAAAGGCCTGCAGCATCTGGGGACTTACGCCTTCGCCAATCTTTTCGGGCAGGAGGGCCAGGCTGTGTTCGACCAGAAGCCGGGTCTGCACCCCCGCGACCACCCGATCGAGCGCGGTGCGCACCGCCGCCCGAAAACTGCCGTGCACCGTCGGATCGAACCAGACGAGAATCTCAGGGATAGCGGCGATAGCTTCTTTCTCCCGCTCCGGAAAAAGGTGGTGGGCAACCTGCTGCCGGGCGGCTTTATCGGCGATGTCGCTGAGCCCTGCCGGCAGGACCACCCCGAACTGATAGCGGCCGGCCGCCACCAACCGGCGAACCCTCTCGGCCGAAAGGTCTGCACCGTCCAGCTTCGTAACCAGCCGGAGCGTATCGATCCGACTGAAAAGATCGCGAATCTCGGTGCCGATCGCCCCTTTATCATTGTCGACGAACAGCACTTCGACGGTGGTGGTCGTCACCTTCTCCTGAATGAGGGTAATGACGATCACCAGAAACGCCGGCATGACAAAAAGCAAAACCAGGCCGGCCCGGTCGCGGACGAGCAGGAGGAGTTCCTTGGCTATCGAAGCGGAAAGCTTTACGCCGATCATCGTCACTCCCGCAGGTGTTCGCCGGTTTTTTTCAGGAAAAGCTCGGCCAGATTATCGCATCCCTCGGTCTGGGCAACCAGATCCTCCGGCGTCCCCTCGGCCACGATCCGGCCCAGGTCGATGATCACCACCCGCCGGCAGAGGCGCTGGACCTCCTCCAGATAATGGGAGGTATAGACCATCGCCATCCGCTCGCTGTTGAGGGCGGCCAGTTTTTCCATGATCAGATGGCGCGACTGGGCATCGATTCCCACTGTCGGCTCATCGAGAAAAAGCAGTTCCGGCTCATGGATGAGGCCCACGATCAGATTGATACGCCGCTTCATGCCCCCGGAATAGGCGGCCACCTGTCGGTTCCGCTTGTCCCAGAGGCCGAACATGTCGAGGTAGTATGCGGCCCTCTCCCGCAGCTCTGCCCGCGTCAAGCCATACATCCGGCCGAAATAGGCGATGTTTTCATAGCCGGTCAACCGGTCGTAGAGAGCGATATCCTGCGGCACCAGGCCGATCCTCTGCCGGACTGCGCCGGGGTTCCGGCAGGCGTCTATTCCGCCTATATCCAGCGACCCTTGTTGAGGCCGCAGCAAGGTGGTGAATATCGAGATGAGCGTGGTCTTGCCGGCACCGTTCGGGCCGATCAGGCCGCACAGCTCGCCCGGCCGGAGGGTGAGGGAGATGCCGTTTACGGCCGGCACGTGGCTGCCGGCATAGGTGAGAAAAAGATCCCTGCCTTCCAGGAGCGGCTGATCGTTCACCGGGGTCATGTCAGCGCGGGGGCATTGCCCCCATTATCGGATCGGTCAGGAGGGGCGAATCTTATCGAAATTGCCACGGACCTCCCCGAAGGCTCAATGCAGGAGATTCTGGATGTCGCCATAGATTTCCTTCTCGGTCCGGGCGCATTCGCGCAGGATCCCGGCAAGTTCGCCGTAGGTATCGCCCGGTCTGGCCCGGCCTTTGCAAAGCCTTGCCCCGGAGACGGCAAAGCGCCGCCAGGTGTCGCCGACCAGGGTCATTCGTTCGGACAGTTGAAGAAGCGGCGCGATCCCGGTCAGTTCCGCCGCCTCCTGGAGAAAGGCCGCATACATGAAGCGGAAGCCGCCTCCGCCGGTACCGATCTCCTCCTGCATCCGGATAAGCTGGCCGAGGTGGAGCAGAGCCGACTCCTCGCCCAGTTTCTTCGGCCATTTTTCCAGCCGGTCGGCGAGAAAGGCAATACCCCTTACGCCGAGAAAAGGCACCGGGGTGCGCAGCATGGTTTTGCAGACCGCAGCCAGTCCCTGCCGGACGGCGGCGGCCATGTCGGGGCTTTCCGGCACCGACTCCAGATAATACATCGCCCCCTTCGGCGCGAGGCTCCCCTGGGCGAACCGGGCCCGCTGCAGATCTTCCCTGCGGCAGCGCACCACATTCTCAAAAACCGGATCGCTGATCAGGTAATCATCGCCGTCCCGGCCGATCACCACCAGATTGTGCATGTTGAAGTGAAAGCGGAAGGCCGGCGGGAAATAGGGCAGCCAGTACGCCCCGGTCTGGCAGCCGACCGGAATGTTCTGCGCGAGCTTTTCATCGAGGGTCGCCATAGCCTCATCCTGCGAGCGGAACTTCTGCCGCCGGATTTTCACCCCCAGCCGCTTGGTGACATTACCGAGGATATTGCCGACAGCGCAGCGAAAGGTGGTAAGCGGCAGTTTATTGATCCGGATAAACGGCAGATAGCCGAAAAAAAGGCCCTCGCCGATGCCGAAGGCCAGGGCCTCGGAGCAGGAAATATGATGAAAATGGAGGAGATTGGCGGTCACACCGCTTTCGCAATGGGCCGACTGCCGGTGGGGAAAGGGGATGAGGGCGTCCATTAGCGGGGTCTGATCTGCTCGGGAGTAAAGGAGTCGGGAACGGTTTGCACCTCAGCGACGGACACCTTGAAGACCGTGGCATAACGGCGGAGAATCCGCTCGGGCAGCCGGGCAAAAACCTTCGGTCTGCGGTGGCGTTTCACCCGCCACCTGGCCATGCCCACGTAGCTGGCCAACAGGCCGACATCCATCTGGTGCCTGGCCTGATAGTAGGCGATGGGGCTTAGCTCGCCGCTTTTCACCAGCCGGTGCGCCTTTGCCGTTTCCGCCGCGATGGTGGCCCAGGCCTGGTCGTTGACGATATTCTTGGCCTCCCAGCCAAGACTCGGCGCAAGGGTGTACCTGCCATTGCCGTCCACGGCATAGCAGACCTCATGGCCGTAGTCGCCGATCATGCCGTTATCCTGGGGGACTTCTTCTACTTTCATGTCAGCTGCCGCCACTATCCGGCCTGGGGACCGCGTAACTGCGCCATCTGCCCCCGAAATTCAGATTATCCGAACAACACCATAAATTCCGGAGAAAACTAGCAGCAAGGCTGGTGAGTGTCAATTTTTTAATCACGGGCCGGCAAGAATCGCCCCCCATCACGGACAGGCGGAGAGGATTTCCCGCTGCATTTCTTCGATCACCGCGACCGGATCCGCCGCCCGGGTGATCGGCCGGCCGACCACCACATGGTTGGCTCCGTTTTTCAGCGCCAGCCCGGCGGTGACAATCCGTTGCTGGTCGTCGTCGCCGTCCATGATATTGGCCCCGGGTCGAATGCCGGGAGTGACAATCAGGAGTTTTTCGCCCAACCCCTGACGCAGTTTTTCCGCCTCGAGGCCGGAGGAAACCACCCCGTCGCAACCCAGTTCAAGCGCCCTTTTCGCCCGGAAATAGACGAGATCGGCAACCGAGCCGGTCATGCCCATGGCCCGCATATCCTCTTCGCCGAAACTGGTCAGGACGGTGACGGCGAGCAGCCGGAGGTCGCCGCGGGCGGAAACTGCCGCCCGGATGATGGGATCGTTGCCGTGAATGGTGGCAAAACTCACGCCGCGGTCGCCCACCTGCTGTACCGCCAGCTTGACGGTTTCCGGGATGTCGAAAAATTTCAGGTCGAGCATGACCTTATGGCCGCGATCGACCAGCCAGTCGACCGTTTCAAACCAGCTGCCCATGAACAGCTGCAGGCCGACTTTATAGAAGGTGCAGCGGGACTCGCATTTTTTCACTATGGCTTTCGCCTCTTCCGGACTGTTCACATCGAGGGCAACGATTATTCGTTCCTGCAATGGTATCTTTTCGCTCATTTTACTCCCTTATTCTCAATCTCCGGCAATCGCCTGTCCGGGGATAACCCGGATTTCTCATGAACATTGTGTCGATTTTCGAAAATTCGTTTAGACCATCGTGTTAACCTCGTTTTGATTCTTATCTGAAATCGTGCACAATGTTCACCAAAGGCCAGCCGATCTCACCGCGTCTGCAGCGTTGCAAAGCTTGGTGCATAGGCCAACTATGGCACCAAGCTTTGCGCCTCGCATACACGGCAACCTCGGCTGGTGAGAAATCCGGGACAACATCGCTTTCTTTTACCTGCTTCGGCATTCTTTGGCAAGTTTGCCGCAGTCGGCCCGCGCTTCCTTTACAATTCTGTTTATGTAATATATAATCATCTCATAATAAGAAGACTCTATTGCTCTTTCTTATCGGCAACTTGCATTGGCCCTCGCCAAAGTGTAATCGAGATAAAAAACGAAAGGAGATGCCTATGACTGTCAAAATTTTCATCAAAAGAAAAGTTTCTCCGGCAAACGTCCTCGATTTGACCGTGCTGCTGAAAAAACTTCGCAGTCTCACGCTTAATCAAGCCGGTTATATATATGGTGAAACTTTGAAGAGAGTCGACAAACAGGATGAATGCATGGTCATCAGCACCTGGCGGTCGATCGACGATTGGAATGCCTGGCTTAATAACGACGAACGCATCTCCATTCAACGTGAAATAGATAATCTCCTCGGCGAAAAGACCGAATACGCCGTCTACGAGGTATAACCGCCAGGCCAGGTCCGCTTTATTTTTCTTCCGGTATTCAAAAACCAACTGTACCGCACCCGATCATTTGTGGTACAGTTGTCCCCCTATTTTCCGTTTTTCACAACTCTTCCGTATTCTCAATTTTATGTCACCGGGGATTAAATAATGACGTGTAATCAAAAAGATTTGGATTTTCCATTCTCTTTACTGGTTTGAATGTACAGGTCTCCTGGTGTAAAAATTCGGCTTTAGTTTTTCACCATACCAATTTTCAATTCGAGGCAAGAACGCAATGATATTCGAAGGTGTAAAGCTTATGATCGTCGGCATGACAACCGTCATGCTTTTTCTTGGTCTGATGATTTATTTCATCAACCTGGTCGCTCGATTAACTAAAAATGTGGCCATGCGCGAACTTGAGGCCATGAAGCGGGAACGCGAGCTCCTGGCGCAAAACAGAAAAAAGGTCAAGGAAACGGTTGTCGACAATGGTGATGAGGATATCGCGGTTATCGCCGCCGCCGTTGCCGCCTTCGAAGCTGAGCGTATTGCCCGGGCATAGCCCTTTTGCAGGTCGTTTTATTCGGTCACGGTTGTATTTTCGGTCACAGTTGCACAAAACCAAGGACAAAAACAAGCGAGGAGAGAAACGGTGAGTAAAAAAGTCATTCAATTCATGGACACGTCTTTTCGGGACGGCTTTCAATCCGTCTTCGGTGCAAGGGTATTAACCGACGACTTCATGCCTGCGGTCAAGGCCTCCGTGGATGCGGGGATTACCAATATCGAGGCCGGCGGCGGAGCCCGGTTTCAGAGCCTGTTTTTCTACTGCAATGAATCCGCTTTCGACATGATGGACCGTTTCCGCAAGGAAGTCGGACCGGACGTCGCCCTACAGACCCTTGCCCGCGGCATCAACGTCGTCGCCCTCAGCCAGTGCCCCCGGGATATCATCGATCTGCATGCCAAGATGTTCAAGAAGCACGGTATGACCACCATCCGCAACTTCGATGCTTTAAACGATGTCCGCAACCTTGAATACTCCGGCGAACGTATCGCTCACCACGGTCTGCGCCACCAGGTGGTCGTTTCCATGATGGAGCTGCCTCCCGGCTGTAGCGGCGCCCATACTCCCGAATTCTACATCGACAGATTGAAACAGATACTCGATGCGGGCATCCCCTTCCATTCGATCTGCTTCAAGGATGCCTCCGGCACTTCCAACCCGCACAAAGTCTACGAGACGCTGAAGGCGGCGCGCAAACTCGTTTCCGCCGATACCATCCTCTGGTTCCACACCCACGATACCGCCGGCCTCGGCATCTCCCAGAACATGGCCGCCATCGAAGGCGGAGCCGACGGCGTGGACCTGGCTAAATCGCCTGTCAGCGGCGGTACCTGCCAACCGGATATCCTGTCGATGATGCACGCCATGAAGGGTACCGAATATACCCTCGATCTCGACTATGAAAAAATCATCCTTGCCGTGGAAGCCTTCGAGGAGGCGATGAAGGAATACTTCTTCCCGCCGGAGGCGAAGATGGTCTCGCCGATGGTCACCCTCTCGCCCATGCCCGGCGGGGCGCTCACCGCCAACACCATGATGATGCGCGACACCGGCACCCTGCATCTTTATCCGCAGGTCATCAAGGAGATGTCCGAGGTGGTCGCCCGCGGCGGTTTCGGTACTTCGGTCACCCCGGTTTCCCAGTTCTACTTCCAGCAGGCCTATCTCAACGTCACCCAGGGCAAGTGGAAGAAAATCAATCCGCAGTACGGCAACATGGTCCTCGGCTATTTCGGCCGGACCCCGGTGCCGGCCGATCCGGAGATCGTCAAAATCGCCTCCGAGCAGCTGGGCAAGCCGGTCTTCACCGAAAATCCCCTGGACATCCTGGAGCCCGGGATCCCCAAGGCAACTAAGATCTTGCAGGACAACAAGCTGCCGGTAACCGAGGAGAACATCTTCATCATCGCCAGCTGCGAGCAGAAAGGGCTCGATTTCCTGCTCGGCAAAGCGACTACCAACATCCGCAAGATCACCGACAAGAAGGAAGCCGATACCAAACCGGCGGCCAAGAAGAGTGCGGCCGCACCGGTTTCGGCCCCCAGCGGCCCGCGGAATTACACCATCACCGTCAATAACCGTCCGTACAACGTGACAGTGGCTGAAGGCGGCGCCATCCAGGCCGCACCTGCTCCCGCTCCCGCCGCCCAGCCGGCGACCGCCGCACCAGCCGGTGAAGGTCATCTGGTGGAGGCGCCGACCCCGGGCATCATCGTCAAGGTGCTGGTCGAAGTGGGCTCCATCGTTGCCAAGGATCAACCGCTGGTGGTGATGGAAGCGATGAAGATGGAATCCGAGGTGAATGCACCGATTGCCGGAAAAATCACTGAAATCCATGTTTCTTCCGGTGATGCCGTCCAGGCTTCCGATGCGCTCTTCACCATTGGTTGAATTCTAGAGGATCCCGGACCCTGTCCGGAATCCTTTTCCTCTTCGTTTGGGAAAATGTTATGAAAATCAGATTTTTCATGCTTCTTCTGCTCTGTTTGTCGAGTGTTCCGGTTTCCTCTGCGCTGGCCGCGGATGGCACCCTGGACATTATCTCGCCGACCGATGCCAAGATTGTCCGGGTGCTCGCCCAGCAGGATGGTTATGTCTACAGCGGCGACGAGATCGCCACCCTGAAAAAGGAGGACGGCACCGTCATCGTTCTCAAAGCCGGTGCGGCCGGGAAAATAACCAGTCTCAAGGCTGTCGCTTATCAGAAAGTCCATCGGGACGAAGTGCTGGCAACCATGACCGTCTCTCAGGTTGTTGCCGACCAACCAACGGTGGTTGCCGGGAAAAAATTGCCGCCCGTCTCCCAGCTTTTGTTCGATCTGGCAAAAACCACGGGTGTCTATGGTATCTATAAAGGACAAATGACACAGGACTGGACAGTCGGCATAGGCCGAGTGTTGATGATTTCGGTAGGCCTTGTCCTTCTCTTCCTTGGAATCTTCAAAGGTTTCGAACCGCTCCTTTTAGTCCCCATCGGTTTTGGCGCCATCCTCTCCAACATCCCGCTGGCGGGAATTGCCGAGCCGGGGGGGATACTCTACTATATCTATGAAGTAGGCATCACTACCGGGGTTTTTCCGCTGCTCATTTTTATGGGTGTCGGCGCCTTGACCGACTTCGGTCCGATGCTGGCCAATCCGAAAACCATTCTGCTTGGCGGGGCGGCCCAATTGGGTATTTTCGTCACTCTGCTGGGCGCGCTCTTTCTTTCCGATGTCGTGCCCGGCATCAACTTTTCCCTGCGTGATGCCGCCTCGATCGGGATTATCGGCGGTGCCGACGGTCCGACGGCGATCTTCCTGTCCAGCCAGCTCTCTCCACGGCTGCTCGGGTCTATCGCCATCGCCGCCTATTCCTACATGGCCCTGGTACCACTGATCCAGCCGCCGATTATGAGGTGGCTGACCACGGAAGAAGAACGAAAAATCAAGATGGTACAATTGCGCCATGTCTCGAAGCTGGAAAAAATCATCCTGCCCATGCTGGTGCTCGGTATCTGCACCTTGCTGCTGCCTTCCGCCGCCCCGCTGATCGGGATGTTCATGTTCGGCAATCTGGCCAAGGAATGCGGCGTGGTCGACCGGCTTTCCGACACCATTAAAAATTCGTTGATGTACACGGTTATCGTCTTCCTCGGCCTCGCGGTCGGCAGCAAGCTGTCCGCCGACAAGTTCCTCAATATCGAGACGTTGGGCATCCTTTGCCTGGGCATGATCGCCTTCGGCATCGGCACCGCCGGCGGGCTGCTGATGGCCAAGCTCATGAACAAGATGTCGAAAACCCAGATCAATCCGCTGATCGGCGCTGCCGGCGTCTCCGCGGTGCCGATGGCCGCCCGGGTGGTCAACAAGGTCGGTCTCGAAGCCAATCCGCAGAATCATCTGATCATGCATGCCATGGGGCCGAATGTTGCGGGAGTCATCGGCTCTGCGGTAGCCGCCGGTGTTCTGCTGGCGCTGCTGTAAAAGATCATTTTCGCAAACAACAAAGGGGCTGCCCGAATCGGGCAGCCCCTTCTTTTTTTTCTGCCAGAACACCGGCTGACCTTCATCCGACCGTTTTCGCTACAATCTCCCGATCAAAGTAATTGACCGCCATCCCGGCATCGACCACGATGGTCTGACAATTGATGCCCGACGCCCGGTCGGACAGCAGGAAGGCCGCAGTATCCGCCGCCTCCCGGGTGGTGAGCGCCTTTTTCCTCAGCGTTGCCTTTTCGGCAAAGAGATAACTGTCGATGTAGCCGGGGATGCCGGCGGAGGCCGAGGTTTTGAGCAGTCCGGGGGCAACGGCGTTGAAGCGGACTCGGGAGAATTCGGCAAAGCTCTTGGCGAGAAAGGAGAGCGACGAATCGAGGGCGGCCTTGATCGGGGCCATGTAGCCGTAATTTTCCGCGGCCATCCGGGTGGTCGAGATGGAGATAGTGACCACCGAGCCGTCGGTTGCCAGCAGCTCCTTGAAATGATTGGCGATGGAGATGAGCGAAAAGCAGGAGACATTGACCGCCTGGAGGAAATCGTCCTTCCTCGTGGCGTGAAACGGTTTCATCCCGTCCGTGTAATTGGCAAAGGCGATGGAATGGACGATGCCGTCGATCTTGTTGCCCTCAGCGGCACCGATGGCGGCCGCAATCTCGTCGCGAACCCGGATAATATTGTCTTCTTCTTCCACATCGCAGAGAAAGACCCGGGATTCGGGAAAGAGCTTCTTGGCATTTGTCTCCCGCTCCGCCGAGCGGACCACATGAATGACCTCCGCCCCCTCTTCCGCGAGCACCTTGCCGATGGCGCAGGCAACGGATTTTTTGTTGGCCAGGCCGAAAACCACAAACCTTTTTTTATCGATACTTAAGAAACTCATGAATTTTTTGTTCCGTGAAAAGAAAAAAGAAGGCTCGCGCCGGACCCATCCCTGCAGGGTTTCCGGCAGCCCTGCCTTGCCTTGGACGTTAGCCGACACCATACACCAGTAATGGAGAAAACAACAGGCTATAGCGCAGGAAGCAGCCGCAGCCCTTCAGCCGAAACGCCCTTTTCCCCGTGGTGTTTCCGGTGACTTTACGGTATATGGTCTATAATCAAGAGTAACATCTTTAACAACGTTCCAGCCTCAGCTTGTCACATAACTCATGCATAAATACATCATAGGGATCGACACCGGCGGCACCTACACCGATGCGGTCCTCCTCGATAAAGAGACCGGCAAAGTCCTGGCCAAAGCCAAAAAGCCAACCACCCATTACGCCCTGGCCCGCGGGACCGGCGAGGCCCTGGCGGAGCTGCTCCGGATCAGCGGCGCCAATCCGGCGGAGATCCACTCCGTCTGCATCTCGTCGACCCTTGCCACCAATTCGGTGGTGGAAAACAAGGGGGCCCGCGTTGCGGTGATCGTCATCGGCTACGTCAAGCACTTCAAGCTTCCGGTCACAGCGGTGGTCTTCGTCAAGGGCGGGCACAACATACATGGCGAGGAGGAAGAGCCCCTCGACATCGAATATCTGGTGTCGCTGGTGGAAGGACTGAAGAACGAGGTGGATGCCTACGGGGTCTGTTCGGCGATGTCCATGCACAATCCGGCCCACGAACTGGTCACGGAAAAGGCCATCGCCATGCTCGATCCCAAACCGGTCTTCTCCTCCCATCGTATCAGCAGACTGACCGGTATGCAGCAACGAGCCGCCACCGCCGGCCTCCACGCCAAACTCATGCCGGTCATGGACAGTTTTGTCCGCGGCGTGCACGAGGCCATGACCGGGCAGCATCTCACCTGCCCGATGGTGGTGATCGGCGGCAACGGCAAACCCATCGCCGCCGACCGGGCCATCGCCGAAGCCGCCCTTACGGTGGCGAGCGGTCCCGCCTGCACCGCCCATTTCGGCGCGGCCCAGGGCGTAAGCGAGTGTCTTGTCATCGACGTCGGCGGCACCACCACCGATATCGCCATGATCGCGAACGGCCGCCCCCTTCTCGCCGCCGATGGCTGCCAGATCGGCCAATGGAAGACCCATATCGAGGCGATCGACATGCATACCGCGGGAATCGGGGGCGACAGCCACGTGCACATCGACGAGTACAGCCAACTCACCATCGGCCCGTCCCGGGTGACACCGCTGGCCATGGTCGGAGCGGAGATACCACCGCCTGGCAGTTGGCTGGGGGCGGCCAACCGGTCGCGGCTGATCGTGCTGCGGCCGGAGGCTGCGGACGGGCTGGCCGAAGGCGAGCTGACCGGTCTGCTCCGTGAGGTCGGCCGGCTGACCCCGGCGACCATCCGCGAACGAACCGGCCTTGGCGGCATTCCGCTCGACGTCCAGTTGGAACAGCTGACCCGCCGGCAACAGATCTTCGAATGCGGCTTCACCCCGACCGACGCCCTCCACGTCCTGGGCGAGATCGACCTCGGCGACCGGGAGGCAGCCATGGAGGGGGCGGAGATCCTCGGCCGGACCATGCACCTGAGCGGCCGGGAATTCGCCGAGCTGGTCGTTTCCTCTACCTGCGAGCTGATCGAGAACATGATCATCGACTACGTCATCCAACACTACTGGCAGAACTCGCTGGCCGGTTTTATCGCCACCAGGAAGAACCATGCCGTCCTCGGCGTCGATTTTTCCTTAAAGATCCCGCTGGTCGGCATCGGCGCAGCCGCCCGCTATTTCCTGCCGGCGGTGGCCGAGCGGCTGAAAACCACTGTCGCCTTCCCGGTAGACTGCGAGGTGGGCAATGCCGTGGGCGCGGCCATGATCGGCCTGTCGGGCGAGCGTTGAGCTTCTCGCCGGAAAGACTCGCAGGGAAGGTATGAAGATCCTCAGCGTCGCCGACTGTGTCGAAAAGGAGCTGCTGGAAACTGTCGGTGGAGCCCCGGCTATCGACGGCGTCGAACTCCTTCTCTCCTGCGGCGACTTGCCCCCGGAATACTTGACCGCCCTGCACGACCGCTACCGGGTCCCGCTGCTCTACGTTCTCGGCAACCACGATCTCCGTTACAGCAAAACGCCGCCGCGCGGCTGTCTGCATATTGATCGGCGGCTCTTCCAGCTTGGCACCACGAAGATTATCGGCTTCTCCGGCTGCAGATGGTATAATGGCAACATCAATCAGTACACCGAAGAACAGATGGCCGGCTTTGTCAGGAAGATGCGTTTCCAGCTCTGGCGGCAAAAAGGGGTCGACCTGGTGTTGACCCATGCCCCACCGCGCTACATCCACGATGCTGAAGATCGATGCCACCGCGGCTTTCGCTGCTTTCGGCAGCTCATCGACAAATACCGGCCCCGTTACTTCATCCACGGTCATATCCATGCGCTGTTCGCCGATGACAGCGAGCGGATAACCATGGTCAATTCAACCTCGGTCGTCAACAGCTATGGTCACTTTGTTTTCGAAATTTAATCCCTTTGCCGCCCTGAAAAAAGCCATAACCGAGCGGGAAAAGGGTGATGAGGCCGACAATCCGAGCAGTTTCACCAGCCGTCAGGAGCAGGAGGAGGCCTACGAGGCAATCGAGCGCGGGACCCTCTTGGTGCCGCTCGATAAAATAGTCGGCAGCGTCGGCCGGTATCATGACTTCGACAACCAGTTCCGCACCCACTCCCACAATTACGACGAACGGCAGAAGGCCATCATCGACGCCATGAAGGAAGGCAAAGCCATGCCTGCCATCTCCCTTTATCAGATTAAGGAGGACTACTTCATCCTGGACGGCCACCACCGTTTCCGGGCGGCCCTGGAACTCGGCCACTCTCATATCCGCGCCCGGATTGTCGAATTGCTGCCGTCCACCAACACTCTGGAAAACAATCTGTATATCGAGAAGGTCGCCTTTCGCGACCAGGCCGGCCTCCGCGACTGCATCGACGTCACCGAACCCGGCCAGACCCCGCACCTGGAATGGCAGGTCGAGGAACATCGGCGCCATCTTAGCCGCGAAAAAAAACAGGAGATCGACTTCAAACAAGCGGCGGTCGACTGGTACCGCACCATTTACAAGCCGCTGGCGACGATCATCGCCAAGGCCGGCCTGGTGAAGTCATTTCCGGGCCGAACAGTAGACGACCTCTATCTCTACATCTCCGTCCACCAGTGGGAAATAGGGAAAAAACGCAAATACGGGATCGAAATCGACAAGCTGATTCCTACCGACATGGAGGTCTTCAGAAAAAGAATGGCAGAACATACCGAACAGGAATATCCCGAGATGAAGAGGGAGATCACCGTCTTTATCCTCCTGAACGTCGACGGCAAGTACGAGCAGCAGATCTTCGACAAGCTGCTCGCCCTGGACGAGGTCGTCGAGATCCACACGGTGCACGGCTCCATCGACATGATCGCCAAGATCACCCTGATGCGCGACCTGCTCGCCTCCGATGCCGAGATTCTCTCCCAATTCATCCTGTCCACCATCAGGCAATGGAAGGGCGTGCTCTCCACCCAGACGCTGATCCCGGGAATGTCGCGGGTAAAAGACAAGGACCGGTGTCTTCTGTAGGGCGAAAAATCTTTCACCCCTTCTCGTGCTCCGCCACGGCCATGACAAAAGCAAAAAGGCCCTCCGTTTACCCGGAGAGCCTTTTTGCTTTTCACTCGTTGCTCGTGATCAATCTACAGTTTCTTCTTTCACCGGTACGAGCGGTTTAACGTAGATTTTTTCGGTAACCTCCTCCCAAACATCCTCTCCCTGGACACCGCGCGGGGCTTTT
>MGTI01000047.1 GCA_001799365.1 Desulfobacterales bacterium GWB2_56_26
CCCCAATTTTGTCCTTCATTTACGTATCAGCATTGAAGCCACCACCGGTTACAAAGAGGGAGGGTATGAGATCAAGCTCGTTGCATCGGTACCAAATGATACGGTTGTCGTGACCAGGAATGCAGAAGCTGTGCGTGCCGCACTGACTGAATCCTTTGACGTTCTTGCTTTGCAGTTGAAAGAAATTCAGCGGAAAAAGAGGAAAAGCAAAAAACAACCCGGAGTTGAAGAGTCGACCGACAAAGTCGGCGTGATAAGAAAGATTTCTCCGCAAGAATCCTACGGCTTCATCATGTCATCGGATAAAAGGGATATATATTTCCACGAAAATGCTCTTAAAAATCTCAATATGGAAAGTCTCAGTGAAGGGGACAGTGTCGTTTTCGGTGAGACCTCCGGCGACAAAGGACCTCAGGCTTCATGGGTGAGGGCGGCCGGCTGACAGAATATATTAAATTGACATAACGACAAAAAGGAGCCTGAGGCAGACATTCTGTCCCAGGCTCCTTTTTTGTGGGATGTCCAGGGGGCAGATCTATGGTAAATAAGCTGGTGCGGTGAGCGGCGGTTGCCGGTGCTCATCCTGCCAATGCCTGGTGAAATTATAACTGCATTCAAAAAAGGGAATAGACCCCGAACCGTGAAAAAAGAAATCTACATAATTGACGGAAGTTCATACATTTATCGCGCATATCATGCTATTGTGCCCCTTTCGAACAGCAAGGGAACGCCCACTCACGCGGTGCTCGGCTTTATCAACATGGTGAGACGTCTGGTGCGGGAGAAAAAGCCGGAGCATATCGCTATCGCCTTCGATAGCCGAGGACCGGTTTTTCGGCATGAACTGTACACGGCATACAAGGCAAATCGGCCGACCATGCCCGACGATTTGCAACTCCAGATCCCGTATATCAGAAAATTTGTCGAAGCCTCGAATATCCTGATGCTCCAGCAGGATGGAGTGGAGGCGGATGATATTATCGCCTCGGTGGTGCGAACCTTTACGGCTTTGGGTCACTCGGTTGTACTGGTTTCGGGCGACAAGGACCTCCTGCAGCTGGTGGACGCGAACGTGGTGATGTGGGACCCGATGCAGGATAAAGTGATGGATCGGGAGGCAGTCCATGGCAAATATACCTTATATCCGGAGCAGCTGCTGGAATACTTTGCCCTGGTCGGCGACAGTTCGGATAATGTCCCCGGGATCGCCGGGATAGGTCCTAAGACCGCGGCAAAACTGATCTGCAGCTACGGTAGCCTGGAGGGGGTATACAGCAGTATTGACGAGCTCAAGCAGTCAAAAATGAAGGAGAGGCTTATTGCCAGTAAGGCAGATGCCTTTCTTTCCCGGCAGTTGATCAGTCTAAAAAACGATGTGTGCGTTCCCTGCGAGCTTGCCGATTATGCGATCCGGAAGTCTGACGACCACCTGTTGCTCGAGATCTTCCAGGAGTTGGAGTTTACCAGCCTTCTGAAGGGATTGGATATTGCAACGCCTGTACCCACCGACGGCTTTACCATCGTGCGAACCAGAGCCCAGCTGGTTGAAATGGTTGAATTGCTCGATCAGGCCAAGATCTTGGCGGTCGATACGGAAACGACATCCCTGAATGCCAGAATCGCCCGGCTGGTCGGCATCTCTCTTTGCGCAGATCTCGACCGGGCCTTCTATATTCCCTTTGGCCACCGCAATCAGGATGGCAGCCTGGCAGGTAAGCAGCTTCCATGGCAGGAGGTACTGGAGTCGATCCGGCCGTTGCTGCGCTCGGAAGATACGGTCAAGGTTGGCCACAACATCAAATACGATATCACCGTGCTCAAACAGCAGTGGGGGATAGAGCTCGGCGGAGAATTGGCGGACACCATGATAGCCGCCTATCTGATCGAAAACGGTGGCAGATCCTTGAAACTCGACGAGCTGTGTCTGGCGCGAGGCGTGCGCATGACAACCTATGCGGAGGTCACGGCAGGCGACAAGAGGGACGATAGCTTTGCCTACGTCGACCCCGTCAAGGCCGGGATCTACAGTTGCGAGGATGTCTATGGAACCCTCATGCTCTGGCAGGAATTTGGCCCGCAGCTCGAAGCCAAGGGGGTGATGGACCTCTTTCGCCGGGTTGAGATGCCGATCGTTACCATCCTGGCCGAAATGGAAACTGCGGGTATACGCGTCGATACCGCGATTCTTGCCGGGTTATCCAAAGAATTCACGGAAAAGCTCCGCATGTTGGAGGAACAGGTCTATACCCTTGCCGGCCACGAGTTCAATATCAACTCCCCCCGGCAGTTGGGACAGGTGCTTTTTGAGGAGCAGGGCCTGCCCTATGGACGCAAGAACAAAACCGGTTATTCAACCGATGTCGGAGTTTTGGAAAAGCTCGGGAGAATCAATGAATTACCGGAAAGGGTGCTGCAATATCGGACCGTGGCGAAGCTGCTGTCGACCTATATCGATAAGCTTGGCCAGTTGCAGGATCCGGAAACGGGCAGGGTTCACACCTCTTTCAATCAGGCGGTGGCCGCAACCGGCCGCCTGTCCAGCAGCGACCCCAACCTGCAGAATATCCCGATCCGGACCGAGGAGGGGAACCGAATCCGCGGAGCCTTTGTTCCCGGCGAGGGCTTGATCTTTCTCTCGGCCGACTACTCGCAGATCGACTTGCGGGTTCTTGCCCACTACTCGGGGGATACAGCTCTGGCCGGCGCTTTTCTGGCAGGTGAGGATATCCATGCCAGAACTGCCGCGGAGATTTTCGGCGTATCGCCCTTGCTGGTGACTTCAGAGATGCGGCGGGTAGCCAAATCCATAAATTTCGGCATCGTGTACGGCATGAGCAGCTTCGGTCTCGCCAATCAGCTGGATATAGGCAGGAAGGAGGCACAACGGTTTATCGAGCGATACTTTGCCCTGTATACCGGTGTGCAGCGTTTCATGGAGGAGATCGTGGCAAAGGCACGGATATGTGGATATGTAACGACCCTGCTCGGCCGGCGGCGCAGCATCCCGGAAATCAATTCAAAAAACAAGGTGCAACGGGAATTTTCCGAAAGGACCGCGATCAACACACCGATCCAGGGGACTGCCGCCGACATCATCAAGCTGGCGATGATAGAGTGTCGGCGTGCGCTCACGGTGAAAGGTCTCATGGCCAGGATGCTGCTGCAGATCCATGATGAACTGGTGTTCGAGATGCCGGAAGAAGAGGTCGATACCGCCACACCGATAATCAGAGCGGCGATGGAGAATGCAATCAAGCTTGACGTGCCGTTGACGGTCAATCTTCAGGTTGGCAGAAATCTTGCTAAATGAAATTTGCGGCCGGGGTAACAGTGGCAAGCCATCAAGGTACTTCCGGTGGTCCAAGCAAGACGATTTGACTTTTTTTGAGACAAACTTACAAGTGTCTTTTTCGGCGGATTAACTTATAAAAGTGTAAGGAAGGCGCATTTCTCGCCTGCAGATTGACAATGCCTGAAAACAAAGAATTGCAGCAGCTGATAAGTGAAATCAAGCTGTTTATGAAGTATGCGGTATCCGACGCCCAGATGGGAGCGGCGGAGGCGGTATTGCATAAATACCGGAACAACTCGCGAATCCTCAACCTGCTTCGCGAATATTATCTGGCCTTACCGGATGCCCGCGAGGAGCCGGTGCTGAGGATAGCGAAGCTCGTACAGCACCAGGGAGTATCGCTGCTGGTTGTCACGACCTCGTCGGTTTCCTATGTCTACGTTTCTTCCGCCCAGCAAATTGTTTTGCTTGGTGAGTATCGTGCCGAACTGGAACCGGAGGTGCTGGAATATTTCGGTTTCGACAGCCATGAAGATTTCCTGAAGATTTGTCTGCCTGTCGGCGACCTTGAGGAATGCGTTCCGGGCAGCGAACCGACAATCTGTCCCGCCTGCGGAGTCAGCGAGGGAGAATACCATCTCCTAGGCTGTTCAATCGAGATTTGCCCGTGGTGTGAAGGCCAGCTGAGCAAATGCAATTGTCGCTTTGAGCAACTTGAAGTCGATGCGATCGACGAAGAGGAGCAGCTGGAAGAATTTGTCGATCTGCTTACAGCCAAGGGCCGGATTCCTTTCGAACAGGAACAGGTTCCGTTCTATCCGGGAACCAGTCGAGGACTGGACGGTGACGACACCGCCGGTGAGCTGGAGCAGTAAGAGTTGCTGTGAAAATTGCAGCAGCGGAAGATGCCAGGAAGGGTAGGGAGGGCAGGAGCGAGATATCACTCCTGCCCTCCCGGTGAGGGAAGAAACCGATTATTTTCCGGGCTTCGGATCCACGGTCTTGAGATAACGGTAGAGATCCGAATCGGAAGAGAGAACGAGTGAGGTATTGCCGCCGATCGTCTCCCGATAACTTTCCAGGGTTTTCTGAAAGGCAAAAAAATCCGGATCCTGCGCATACGCCTCCCCGTAAATCTTCGTTGCCTCAGCGTCCGCCTTGCCTTTCAACGTCACAGCTTCCTTGTTGGCGGTGGAGATTATTTCCTTCAGCTTTCGTTCGACCGTTCCGAGAATTTCCGCTTTGAGTCCTTCACCGGTGGAGCGTTTTTCCGCTGCGATGCGCTTTCTTTCGGAGATCATCCTGTCGTATACCTTGAGGCGGACCGAGTCGATGTAGTTGACGCGTTTGAACATGACATCGATCAGCTCGATGCCGTATTGCGGTGTGATTTTAGCTGCAATTTCGAGTATTTGCCTGGTTATCTGGTCGCGACCGTTGACGGGTTTTCCGCCGACCAGGCCGGGATCGGTGGTCTCCGACATGGTGGCCATCGACCAGTCCGAACTGCGGATTATCTCAATCAGATTATTCTTGTTGACCATGTCGCGCAGGGTGCCATCGATTATATTGCTCAAGCGCGACTGAGCCGTAGCCTCGGTCCTGACCGCCTGCAGGAACTTCAGGGCGTTCGTGATCCGCCAGCGGGCGGTGGCTTCGAGATAGACGTAGGTCTTGTCGTTGGTGGGGATCTGGTTCGGTTCGCCGTCCCAGATCAGGATCTTTTTTTCAAAAATTTCGGTATGTTGAATGAAAGGCATTTTAAAGTGCAGGCCAGCATCCGTAACCGGATCGCCAACCGGGGCGCCGAACTGGGTGATTACCACCTGTTTGCCTTCTTCCAGAATGAAGAAGCCGTCATAGATCAGGACAACCGCCAAAAGGACGAGACCTGCGAGAAAAAATTGTGCCACTTGTTTCATGTCTGTCTCCATTTGCAGATTATCGCTCTTGCTGTTGTTTCGGCTGGGCCGTCGACAGGCCGGGAGAGGAAAGATTCAGCAGCGGAATAGGTGACTGCTGGTTCTTGTCGATAACATAGACTGTCTGCACATTCGGCAGAATTTCCTTCATCGTCTCCAGGTACATCCGCGTCCGGGTAACCTCGGGGGCGTTTTTGTATTCCGCCAGGATATCGTTGAACCGCTGGGTTTCACCCTGGGCGTCGTTCACCCGCTGCGCCTGGTAACCGTATGCCTCCTCGATAATCTGTTTCGCTTCGCCGGCCGCTTTGGGGATGACCCGGTTGTAATTTTCCTGGGCTTCGTTGACCAGCCGCTTCATGTCCTGATCGGCTTCATTGACTTCGTTGAAGGCCGGTTTAACTTGGTCGGGGGGATTGATATCCTGAAACTGGACGGTAGTAATGGAAACGCCGGGCGTTCCCTTGGGGAACAAGCCATCCAGTTCGGCTTGCAGTTCCGCCTTGACCGAATTGGCGAGGAGGTCGCGGTTGCTGAGGAGATAGTCGAAATCCATGTTGCCGACAATCCGCCTCGTGACGCTTTCAGAGATGTCACGGATGGCCTGCTTTACATCGGAAACGATAAAGAGAAAGGAGTAAGGATCGGCAACCTTATATTGAACGATCCAGGCCACGTTGATGACGTTGGTGTCGGCCGTCAAGGTCAAGGATTCCATGTCGAAGCCGCGCTTGTCGAGCATCGATTGCTGGCCGGGAGTGCGGCTGCGGAAACCGAACTCCTCCATGCGGATATTCTCAACGTCGACCTTGTATAATTTATCGATGTAGGGAATCTTAAAATGCAAGCCGGACGGGGTTGTCCGGGAATATTGGCCGAACCTCAGGATGACGCCCACCTCGCTGGGTGCGATCTTGAAAAAGGACGAATAGACACCCTGGAGCACGATAATGATCAGTATAACCGTCAGGAGCTTGCCGATGTTGGCAAAAGGTGAAGTCGGCCGAGCGGGCTCCTGACCGTTACCGGGAGGTGGAGGGTTCTTCTTGTCGGTAAAGAAGTCCTGTAGTTTATTGATAAGCTGGGCTACAACTTCTTCCGGGGTCTGCGGCTTGTGTTTTTTTCCCCAGGGAGGTTGCTGATCTTGATTGGTCATAAAAATCTCCTGACTGGTTTTTCAGTACTCTCTTTCCTTTACATGTTTCATTCATATGAAAATGCAGGAAAAAATATTCTCCATGTGCTTCAGTTAGCCTGTAAGAGTAATAATTGACTGCTGCGAATGCAATCCGAATCGTGAAATTTTACAAAAAATGTTGAAGCTATATGGAGTTATCGGACAGCCCGTCACGATAAGGCAATGAGCCAGCACCCCAGGAGTACGATGATTGCGACCGTACCAAGCAGGCTTTGGCCTATAAACGATGTTCGGAGTGTCGAAAAAAAGGGCAGACGTACCAGATTTCCGTAAGTGAGCCCGCATAACAGGCCGAAGAGGTGACCGCCGAGATCGGTTCTTGCTCCCGAAGAGCCAAGCATGGCGAGGAGTGCCAGGCCGGCCATGATCGGCATGAGAAAGAGCAGCCGGAAACGCGAAGACCTGCCGATATAGTTCATGGTGCACAGCATGCCGATGACGCTGAAAGTAGCGGTTGAAAAACCGACAAACAGATGTCCCGGGCCGTGGACCATGACGTTCAGCAAATTGGCGGACGCGGAGCTCAACAGCAAGGCGGTCAGGCCAATGCCGTTGCCGGTCAGATGGAAGAAGAAATGGAGGAGGAACAAACCGAGAATACTGTTGCTCAACAGGTGGACGAGGTCGGCGTGCAGGGTGAGAGGGGTGATCAACCGGTAGAACTGGTAGTCCTCGAGGATGGCCCTGGAATCGCCGGCCCCCTGGATAAACCAATACGAATCCGGTTGCCAATCGCCGGTGACCCCGTACATCAGGACCAGGCTGCCGATCAGAAGCGGCGCCATGGCCCGAAAAGTCGGGATAAAGTCCGCCTCGCCCTTCTGCAGTTCAGGGGGCTCCTGGTTTTCTACAGCGTATGCAGCAAGTTCATGTAGAGCCTTTTCCTCCATGGAGCGGGTGACGAATATTTCCATGCGGGTAGTGGAATGCATGTGTATTCGGTGCGTGATATCCACAGCGGAAAGCACCAGAGAATAAATATTCAGCGTTTCCGGATCCTGAATTTCGGCTATTCGGACTTCGGGGGACCGAGCATTGCCCGAGGGGGTGGTCGCGGGTTGATTTTCTGCATAATCCCGATCATTTGAGGGCATTACGGAAGGTTTTTGGCCTTGGAAGTGATGGCGGTACTGGCTCCCGCCTGAAATGGAGCGGTTGGAGCTGCCCGTTTGTCTGACCCCCACAAGGAGGTTAGGTGCCTTCACGAAATTCTTTCTTGAAAAAACAGGAAACGAATTTTTAAGGTACTTAAAACGGGCAGCTCTCCGTGCATCAGCTACAGTAATTATCTATCGCGACAATGGGTCCGAATTTTTCCTTCAATTGCAGCAACTCCTGCTTCTGCTTCTCGTATACCTCGAACAGCTTGGCGGGGATCTCCGCTTCTTTGCTGTACGCGGCGTACTGCAGATCGAGGCGTGCGACGATTTTGTCAATATAGAGACTGAACTGCTGAACATAGAGTGATTTCGGGTATTCCTTGTCGATGGTCTGAAACAGTTTGACCAGGTCCTCATATTGGGGCAGATAACCGATCGGCGTGGAGATCGCTTTCACGTCGCCGTTGGCAAAGAGCTCCAGCCAACCGAGCCAGACCTTGACATCTTTCTTCTCGCCCAGCAGCTTATCGCCGCTCCCTCCCCGATTACCGTGGGTGAGGAAATAGTTCAAGCCGGCCATAACCGGGCGTGTCTCAGCGGTAAACTTCGATGAGTTGAAAAAGACGAACTGCGCCTTCATATAATCGGCCAGGGCGCCGGGGATGAAGGGGGCATTGGCCCAGGGTTGTCGGTTGACGCCGGTAGCGCCAACTTCGGTGGCCGTGGCCTTGGAGACGATCGAAGCACCGATGGCAACGCCTTCGTCAGGATTCTTGGCGACCCACACCGGCGGCATGGTGTCACTGTCCCGGCCGGAATAGGTGATCACCTTGATCGGCGCGCCTGCCGGTGATTCCGACAGTTCTGTGGCGTGATTGGCGATGGCCGAGGCCTGCAAGGTGCATCTGGAATTCTTGTGGGACATAGGGATCGGTTTGCCGTCGGCATCGGTCTTGCCTTTAAACCATTCTCCCTGGAAATTGATTCCTCGGTCCGGATGCTCCTCACCGTTGCCCACCCAGTGGGGCACACCGTCGGCGACCAGGACGTTGGACCAGATCACTTCGGTGCCGTCGCCGCGCAGACATTTCATCAGGTGCGGGTCGCCTTCCTGATTGACATCCTCGACGATGCCGAAAATACCTTTCTCCGGATTGATGGCTCGCAGAACTCCGTCATTATCGATCCACATCTGGGCGAGATCGTCCCCGATGAAATCGCTGCCGACCATGGCGGTAGTGGTTTTCCCGCAACCGGATGGCGCGGCGCCGGCGAAAAAGGTCTTTCTTCCGCCCGGTCCGGTCACCCCCGTAATGAACATGTGCTCCGAGAGTTGTTCTTCCAATTTATAATAGGTCGCATAATCGACGCTGAAACGATGGTTGCCTTTCTTGAGCAGCAAGGTATTGCCGGCGTAGGTGCAGAAGGTGGCGAAGGTCGTCATCCAGCTTCTGTCCATAAAGATCCTGGCGTTGGGCACATCGGCCGGGGTGTTGTTGCCTTCGGCATGGACATTGGTGAAAAAGAGGCCGGCGCGTTTGGCTTCCGCATCGAAATCCTTATAGCAATTCCGGTACAGCAACTCGGCCGAGTGCAGAACGTAACCGGACGAGGACATCTCGATCGCCGGGATCGCCGCCTCTGCGCCAACAGGTCCGCGGCTGTAAAACCCGACAATGAGGGTCTTGCCGGCCATAATGCCGGGCATATAGGTTTTGACGTATTCGAGGGCTTCGCTGCGCAGGACGGTTTTGGCGAGCGAACTCATTTTTTCGCCCGGATTGATGATGTAATAGGTCTGATTTACCAATCTGGCCTGGTCCTGCGGGAGATCGAAGTGGATGGTGTGACCCTCCTTGGCGAGCTTTTTCTCTTCACCTTTCTTTAGCGAGTACTCTCTGATCCATTGCACGTCTTCCTTCGAGCCGGTGTCGACGAAAACGTTGTCCGGTTTTCCCATGACTATGGTATTGGCAACCTTTATCAAGGCCTCTTCGTTCTGAATCAGTGACAATTTCTGGAGATTGATATCGTCGAGTTTGGCGGCAAATACCTTCCTTGCCTGGGCAAGATCGGTGACACCGCCTACAACCGCGAGAATATCCTCTCCTTTTTTCAATTCAAGCATTCTTTGCTCCTTCAATTATGCTAGGTGAAATTCACACCATTATAGGAATCTAATTTTGCCTCCCCAGTCTGCCAAACGTTGGCATAATAGGAGTTTTTGGATCCATCGTCAAGGACTACATAACGGTTGCAGGCGAAAAATATCCTGGTAAAAAGTTCCTGATATCATGAAGATCCCGTTTAAAAGTTAACGTAAATCAGGCGCCGGGCACGCCATGTACTTCATGTTGGTTTGAGTTATGCATAAGGTTTTATGATGATAATATGTCTATTCCTGACAATGCTTCCGGTCGGCTGCAGAGGTGGGGACAGCTTCCGGTGAATGGGTGATTGCAACTCTTTATGAATCGTGCTATACGGCACCCATCTTGACCGTTACTGGTCTTTTGAATATTATGTCACTTTGTAGGACTTGCAAAGAGCAAAGCGGTGAGAAATAAAAGAGATGTCGGCTGGAACGCCATGAACGCAAAAAGGGCTGCAACCATAAAGATTGCAGCCCTTGAAAAATCAAATGGTGCCGAAGAGAAGACTCGAACTTCCACGGGGAAACCCCCACTAGACCCTGAACCTAGCGTGTCTACCAATTCCACCACTTCGGCAACGGGCTGAATATGCTTCCTGCGCGGATATTTGTCAAGACTTTCTTCGCGGGCGTAAAACAAAAAAACAAATGATTCGGTCATTATGAAAATTTATCGCAGTATTTCAGATATATCAGAGACTTTTCCCAGCGCCTGTGTCACGATCGGCAACTTTGACGGCGTCCATCTCGGCCATCAGCAACTCTTTGCCACGGTGGTACAAAAGGCCCGAGCCATACACGGAACCAGCATTGCCATAACCTTTGATCCTCATCCCCTGCAGGTCCTGTTGCCCGGAGGTATCAAACTGATCTCGACATGCGAGCAAAAGACCGAGCTTATCGAAATGGCCGGTATCGATGTCTTGCTGATAGTTCCTTTCACCAGGGAGTTTGCCGCAACTTCCGCCGATGAATTCGTGTCATCGCTGCTGGTCGGACGGCTGGGGGTTAAGGAACTGGTCGTAGGATACGATTATGCCTTCGGCAAGGGCCGAAGCGGAAACATCGATTTTTTGAGAAAGCAGGGCGAAATCCATGGCTTTCCCGTGACGGTAGTCGATGCCTTCTATGTTCACAGTCAACTCGTCAGCTCGACCAGGATCCGTGAGCTGATTCGAGAGGGCGACATGTCGGCGGCCAAGGAGTTGCTTGGCCGGTTCTATCAGATACGCGGCACCGTCCAGATCGGCAAACAACGTGGCGGGCCGGTCATCGGTTTTCCTACCGCCAACCTGCAATTCGACAAGGAAGATCTGGTTCCCAAGCACGGAGTCTACGTGACCCAGGTCATATGCGACGGCAAATGCTACGGGGGAATTCTCAATATCGGTTACAACCCGACCTTCGGTGAAGAGCGGCTGGTGGCGGAGACCCATATCTTCGATTTCTCCGAGGACATCTATGGCAAACCGATAAAGGTAAATCTGCTCAAGTTTCTCCGCAGTGAAAGAAAATTTTCCGGGCCCGCTGAACTTACCGAACAGATCACAAAAGATGTCGCGATCGCCAAAAAGGTGCTAGCCGAGCAGCAGAAGGAGTTCACTCACGCCTGCGCCGGGCAGTTGTAAACCGGAGCAAAGGTGGACCGGGCGGCAAAGGATTTTTTCTTGTTGCAAGTAAACTCAAGGTGTCTATAGTGTAGGCGCTCGTTATTCCGTGCCCGTATCGTGAACAACAACGGGATGGAAGCCGTACTGCCCGGGCGGACGGAATCCGGAAATTGCCAATTATTGAAGTATTCAAATAGAGGAAAGCTATGTCTGAACAGTTGCAGGAAGATCTGCCGCAAGTGATTGCCGAGTTGGAGAAAAAATGCAAAGAACATCCTCAGTCCATTATGGCATTCCATCACCTCGGACTGGTCTACATGAAAGCCGGACGAGTAGCCGAAGCCATAAAAGCGCTGGAAAAGGCGATCGAACTCGATGATCTCAGCAGCGAAAGCATGATCAATCTCGGGGCGATTCATTTCGGCCAGGGAAATCTTGAAAAAGCAAAAGAGTTGAACGAGCGGGCGCTCGCCGTAAACCCTGAGAGTGCTCAGGCTCATGCCAATCTGGGCCTCATCTGGCAGCAGCAGAGCGAGTTCGACAAGGCCATAGCCGCCTATGAAAAGGCGATCAAGCAGGATCCGAAGCTGGCTAGCGCCTGGATGAATTTGACCTCGGTACTGACCATGAAGGGCGAAGATGCAAGGGCGGTGATCGCTGCCCGGAAAGGGCTTGAACTTGATCCCGATTCTCCGCTCGGTCACAACAATCTGGCCGTGGCGCTGTATTTCAGCGAGCAGTATGCCGAGGCTAAGATTCATATGGAGAAGGCGAGGGAGCTGGGATATTCCGTGGATCACAATTTCGTGGCGAGACTTCAGGAAAAACTGGGGTAAAGCCCGGAATCAGATGCAGCAAAGAGTGTGATCCATGCCTCAAGAAAAGATAAAAGTACGGCCCTGGTGCCCGTTCTGCGGTCAGAAGGTCGGCAGGGCAACCAATGCTCCCGTCCGTAAGATGAACGAATTCCCGGTCGGCCGCTGCCAGTGCGGGGCGGTCTACAGCTGCGATGCCACCGGCCACAATATCGGGGCGGCGATCGTGGAAACGCTGGTCTACGCCTGCGATGACAACGCGGATTTCGCCTGGGAACTTATGCCCGAAGACGATTATCTCACCGGCCGCATCGAGAATTACGATGAGGCCAATCATCAGGTCGTAGCTACCAAAAATATCGACGGCCGGGCGGTGCGCGGCGTTCTGTATTTTGTCCGGCTGCATGCCGATGCGCACGAAATCTCGCGCCGGATCAAAGAGAAAAAGGACCAGATTCTTGAAAACAGCGTTCCCTCGCTGCGTAGCGAGGAGTGCGTGGTGGTCGAGCCCGCGCCGGACGCAAGGCGTATCCGCAGGAAGGCCGACAAGTCTCTGGTCAAGCAACTTGTGGACCGCGATGATATCGATGGACTGGTTGCCCTCTGCTTTGACGATAAGAAGACTCTCCGGCTGATGCAGCGCTTGCTGTACAATCCGGTAGAGGCCGAGCGCTGGCGGATCGCCTGGGTTATCGGGCGGGTTACAGCCAGGACTTCGACGCGCGAGCCGGGGCCGGTATCCGAGCTGTTGCACCGTCTTTTCGAGGCTTGTTCCGATTCGGCCGCGACTCCCTGGGGCATGGTCGAGACCATCGGCTATGTGGTAGCCTTGCGTCCCGATATCTTCGGGGCCTTTACCCGACACCTTTTGAACTATCTCGGGGATCCGTCGACCTGCAATCAGGCCCTTTGGGCAATGGCGGAGATCGCCGGCAGAAGACCGGATCTGATCCGCAACACCCCGTTCTATAATCTTTTTCATTTTTTGCAGCATCCTGAGGCGCAGGTGAGAGGTCAGCTGGTCAGGCTTTTGGGCCGGATAAAAGCCACCGAAGCGGGCATCCAGCTTATGCAACTCTGCAATGATCAGGCAGAATTCACGTACTGCCGGGAAGGCCAGCTGATGACGACGACCGTTGCCGAGACTGCGACCGAGGCTGTACGTGCGATACACGGAGAAAATCACCATGAGTAACAGTAACCTGCAGTCCCTCGATTCCATAGCTCCGCTTAACAGCCCGAAAGATGAAATATCCAAAGAGTATGAGGAGGGAAAATCCCTTCTTGAACGACAGGAATATAGTCTTGCGGCCGTGGCCCTGCATAATGCTTTGATCGGTTACGAGGAAAAAGGGGATGATGCCGGAGTTGCCAATGCCAGCAATCAACTGGGCCATGTTTGTCTTGCCCGTCAGGAATTTGCAAGCGCTCTTAAACACTATGAACGGGCTTTGAACATCTGCGAAAAGGCGGGCGATCGCATGAGCATTGTTGCCGTCATGAAAAAAATTGTTGCGGCGCAGAGGGGACTTAAGCAGTATGATAAGGCTATCGACACCTGCTTTGCCTTGATCGATCACTATCAGGATAACCGGGATCCGCAGGGCAGTGTAACCACTCTCGAGGAGATTGCGGAAATCTATATCGGCGCAGGCCAGCGGGAAAAAGCTGCAGATACATATCGAACCATCGCCGCGATTCACAAGAACTTCCGGCATGACAATATCGCCGCCGGTTATCTGCAGAAGGCGGCCGAGCTGATTGCAGCGGAATAAGTCGTATGTTTACCGGAATTATTGAAGGTATCGGCAGGATTGCCGGCAAGCGGACCGCAGGCGGCGGCATGGTCTTTGACCTGGAGGCCGGCTTTGAACTGACCGATCCCGAGGAAGGTGAATCGATCGCCGTGAACGGTGTCTGTCTCACTGCTTATTCGATCCGTGGGCGCAGATTTTCCGCCGATGTCTCGCCGGAAACGCTTTCCCGCACCAAACTCGGCTCGCTTGGTCCCGGTGACCCGGTCAATCTGGAACGGGCTCTCAAGCTTTCCGATCGTCTGGGGGGGCATCTGGTTTCCGGCCATGTCGACTGTATGGCCTCGGTCGCCGGTCGAAAGGAAACCGGCAAGTATACCATTTTCTCCTTTTCCATTCCTCGCGAGCAGGAGCGGTATATTATAGAAAAAGGGTCGATTACCATCGATGGGGTGAGTCTAACGGTCAACAGTTGCGCAGCAGGCATCTTTGCCGTTTCTATCATTCCGCACACTTTGCAGGTGACCACCCTGGGAGATTTAAAAGTCGGCAGCAAGGTCAATATCGAGGTCGACCTGATCGGAAAATATGTCGAGAAGCTGTTGTCGCCCAGAACGGAATCCGACGCGCAAGACAAGGGCGAAGACCTCAATCAGGCTTTTCTCGCCAGACACGGCTTTCTGTGATGCTGGAAGAAGAGGGTGAGGAGAATTCAAATATCAATGAGTGTGAGTTAGATTATGGCTGTCAGTTCTATTGAAGAGGTAATTGAGGATGTCAAAGCCGGGAAAATGATCATCCTGGTGGACGATGAGGATCGCGAAAACGAAGGCGATCTGTATATGGCAGCCGAGATGGTATCCGCGGAAGCCATCAACTTCATGGCCATGTACGGCAGAGGCCTCATCTGTCTCACGTTGAGCGGCGAGTTGGTCGACAAACTCGGTCTGCCGATGATGGTCAATAACAATACGTCGCCCTATGGCACCGGATTCACGGTCAGTATCGAAGCAAGATCGGGGGTATCCACGGGGATTTCCGCTGCCGACCGGGCGCGCACCGTCCTGGTGGCCGTCGACCCGGACGCCAAGTCCTCCGATCTGGTGAGCCCAGGCCATATCTTTCCATTACGTGCCAAGGATGGCGGGGTACTCGTCCGAACCGGCCAGACCGAAGGGTCAGTGGATCTCTCCCGCCTGGCCGGTTTGCGTGCTGCCGGCGTTATCTGCGAGATCATGAACGAAGACGGGACGATGGCCCGCATGCCCGATCTGGAAAAATTTGCCGCCAAACACGATGTGAAAATTGCCACCATCGCCGATCTGGTCGCCTATAGACTGCGTCAGGATACCCTGGTCAAGAGGGAAGTCGAGGCACGGGTGCCGACTGGCCACGCCGGGGAGTTCAAAGCGGTGGTATATACCAATTCGGTCGATAACCTGGAGCACATCGCCCTCGTCAAGGGAGATATCAGCAAGGTAGAACGGGTGCTGGTCCGGGTTCATTCCGAATGTTTGACCGGCGATGTCTTCGGTTCTTCGCGCTGCGACTGCGGACTGCAGTTGGATGCCGCCATGCAGATGATCGAACAGGAGGGATGCGGCATCGTCCTCTACATGCGCCAGGAAGGTCGTGGCATCGGCTTGATCAACAAGCTCAAGGCCTATCGTCTGCAGGACGAGGAAGGCGTCGACACAGTCGAGGCCAACCACCGGCTCGGTTTCAAGAGCGATCTGCGTGATTACGGCATCGGTGCCCAGATCCTGAGGGACCTGGGCGTGAAAAAAATGGCCATACTCACCAATAATCCTAAAAAAATCGTTGGCCTTGAAGGTTATGGCATCGAGGTCGTCGCACGATTTCCGCTGGAAATGCCGGCGAGCAAGGAAAATAAAGAGTACCTGTTGTGCAAACGAGACCGGATGGGCCATCTTATCGAAGTTGACGATTCGGCCGAGCCCAACGGCGGCTTGACCATTTAACTTTTTCTGGTGTGAGGGTATGGCAAATTTTATTGAAGGAAATCTCAAGGCGGATGGGAAAAAGTTTGCGATCGTGGTTTCACGGTTCAATTCATTTTTAAGTGAAAAATTGCTGGAGGGCGCGGTGGACAGCCTGCTTCGTTCCGGGGCTCTCGGTGAAGATATCGATGTGGTCAGGGTGCCGGGAGCGTTTGAGATTCCTCTCGTAGCCAAGAGGCTCGCCGGAACGCAAAAATATAATGCGGTAATTGTCCTGGGCGTGGTCATCCGTGGGGCAACTCCCCATTTTGACGTGGTAGTCAACGAAGTGTCAAAGGGTACCGCTCAGGCTGGACTGGAGACCGGAGTTCCGGTCATCTTCGGCGTTTTGACTACCGAAACCATAGAACAGGCCATTGAGCGCAGCGGTACCAAGGCGGGCAACAAAGGGGCAGATGTTGCGGTCGCCGCTATTGAAATGGCCAACCTTATGGCCGCGTTGCACTGACAGTATCTCGTTACACACTCCTACTATACCTTGTCTCTTCAGGCGGTTGCCTCGAAGAGGCAAGGTATTTTCATTCAATCAACACGCGGTAATTCATGGGTACACGCCGAAATTCACGGGAGGTCGCTCTCCAGTTTCTCTATCAGGAAGACTTCACTCTCGGACCTGATCAGCCGCATGGCTATGACCTCGCAGAGCGATTCGAGCTTTTTTGTTCGCTTTTCCAGGTGAACAAAAAGGCCCGCTCCTATGCCTACGAAATCCTGCAGGGGGTCTCCACCGAGATAAAGCGACTGGATCAGCTGATAAGCGAGGCGGCGACCAATTGGCGCCTTGAGCGAATAGCCCCGACCGACAGAAATCTTATGCGTATTGCCGTGTACGAAATGCTTGTACGACAAGACGTCCCTCCACAGGTGGCCATCAACGAAGCCGTAGAGATAGCCAAACGGTTTGCCGGAGATGACTCACCCAAATTCATCAACGGGATTCTCGATTCCATCAAGGACCGATTGGAGCACACATAAGCCGCCGGCTGTGGCCATTCCTTGCATTTCCGTTGAATTCCTTGTACATCTTGTGACCGGAAATACATTGTCTTTGCAAAAATCGGGAGTGGCAAAAGCATCGTCATGGCGCAGCAACCGGAAAATCCTCGACCAGGCTTGAAGCAGGAAGCTCTCGCCGTTCTCGGGGTGTTCGTTTCACTTTTTCTCTTCCTTAGTCTTGTTTCCGTAAACCTCAAGATAGCAGGGAACTGGTCTGGGGAAATAGGCCAGTTCATCGCCCGGGGGTTATTCAGCTTTGCCGGAGTCGGAGCCTATCTCCTGCCTTCTCTTCTGCTGCTTCTGTCAATTCTCTTTTTCGGGCCCAAGATGTCTTTCGACCGCTTGCCGCAGATTATGGCCGGTCTGACCGGGGCTCTGATTTCCTTTTGTGGCTTGCTTTCATCGCTGGTTATTACGGATCCGACCTATTTCAACGCCGGTGGTTTTCTCGGCAGGACTGGGTTTTCACTCTTGAATTCGGTAGTGGGTGATGGGGGGACGATTCTATTTTTCACCCTCATTTTTCTCATCTCGCTGATGCTTTCGACTCAGTTTTCACCCTACAAGGTGATGGTCCTTCTGGGTCGGACGGCCGGCCGGATCCGGCGGTTGCCGCAGGCCGTCGATCGAGAGAAGAATTTGGAGGATGGCGGGAACAGGATAAAAAATGGCAAGCTCAAAGAACCACCGGAAAAGGTGCCCGCTGAACCGCATGTGCTTTTGACCGCAGCTGTTCCTGAAGTAAAAGAACCGGTGCCGGTGACAAAGGAGGCTGCCGCAAACCACGATTTTGCCACAAAACCCATAGCCCGTGGAGATTGGCGGCTGCCCCCGCTATCTCTTCTCAACAAAGGCAATCAGGTTCAAAAAAAGATCGACAATGAGATCTATTACAAGATCTCCAAACAACTGGAACAGAAACTGGAAAATTTCGGCGTATCCGGCAAGGTCGTGGGAATTTCTCCCGGTCCGGTAGTCACCACCTATGAGTACGCCCCCGCCCCGGGCGTTAAGATCAACAAGATTGTCGGACTGGCCGATGATCTGGCCTTGGGCTTGAAGGCGCAATCGGTGAGAATTGCCGGATCGGTACCCGGTAAGGCCGCCCTGGGAATAGAAATCCCTAACGAAGTGCGGCAGATTGTGTGTATTCGTGAGCTTATCGCCGCGGAAGCATATCGGGAATATTCCCACAAGTTATCCATTGCCCTGGGGCTGGACGTAGTGGGCAATCTGGCCATGGCTAATCTCGCCAAAATGCCCCATCTGCTCATCGCGGGTGCGACAGGTGCCGGTAAAAGCGTCGGGATCAATACTATTATCGCCTCAATTCTCTATAACGCTACACCGGAAGAAGTGCGGTTTCTCATGGTCGATCCGAAAAGGATCGAATTGTCAGGATATGAGGGAATTCCTCACCTCCTGCATCCTGTTGTCGTCGATCCCAAACTTGCTGCCAGGGCTCTCAACTGGGCAGTGCGGGAAATGGAACGTCGCTATCGCCTGCTTGAGGAGGCCCGTGTCAAGAGCTTCGACTCATACAACGATGTGAAAAGCGAAAAGATCCCTTACATCGTGGTGATAGTCGACGAACTTGCCGATCTTATGATGGTCGCCTCAAAGGAGGTTGAAACGTCCATCGCCCGTCTTGCCCAGATGGCGAGAGCGGCCGGAATCCACCTTATTCTGGCCACACAGAGGCCATCCGTCGATGTCTTGACCGGTCTTATCAAAGCAAACTTTCCGACCAGGATATCCTTTAAGGTTTCCTCCAAAATCGATTCCCGGACTATCCTTGATAGTTCCGGTGCGGAACATCTGCTGGGGGCCGGAGATATGCTTTTCCTGGCACCGGGCACAGCCCAGTTGAAACGCATTCACGGCGCCTTCATTTCTGAAAAGGAAACGTCGGATATCGTAGAGTTTTGGAAAAAACAAGGCACTTCCGCCTACGACGACGCCATGATGCAGGAAATCGAGTGTGAAGAAGACTCAAGCAGTCCTGAAGGTGAAGACGAAATTGATGAACGGTACGATGAGGCGGTAGCCTTGGTAACGCAGACAGGCCAGGCCTCAATATCGATGGTTCAGCGAAGACTGCGAGTGGGTTATAACCGGGCGGCGCGAATGATTGAGATGATGGAGAAGGAAGGTGTTGTGGGACCGGCCGACGGAGCAAAGCCGCGAGAGGTGATTGTGCGCAGTGACTACACGTAGGCGTACTCCTTGAGTTGATGAATTTTCTTGACAATTATCGGGTAACCAATTAAAAGAAACTCTTATGAAAAAATGAGTAGTCATTCATTCTTATGGCTTAACAATCGGCCGCTAGCTTTGTGATTTTCTGTAGTCTTGCTTGGTTGTCAACGCTCGTTTGGAGCGAAGGTGAGCAAGTGATTTTTGCTGTAAATAGTTTAAGTGGATCCTGTCGGTTCAGGGTCACAACAGTTAATACAAAAACTGAGGAGGTAGTTGAATGCCAAGTTATGTAGATCCTTCCAAATGTGATGGTTGCAAGGGTGGAGACAAAACCGCATGCATGTACATCTGTCCCAACGATCTGATGGTTTTGAACGTTGAGGAGATGAAGGCTTACAATCAAGAGCCGGATGCATGCTGGGAATGTTATTCATGCGTAAAGATCTGCCCGCAGGGCGCAATCTTTGTCCGTGGATATGACGACTTTGTTCCGATGGGCGGCCAGGTTCATCCCATGAGATCTTCTGACTCCATTATGTGGACCGTCAAGTTCCGTAATGGCAACTTGAAACGTTTCAAGTTTCCGATCCGTACCACTGCTGAGGGTGCTGCCAATGCTTATGCCGGTCAGAAGGGAGCCAGCCTTGATGACGAGTGTTTGTTGCTCGAGGCATCGCTTCCTACCCCAACCAAATAAGCAGAGTTAGAAACTTTTAACTTAAAAAATCTTTATTTTAAGGAGATTTGAAATGGCATTACCAAATAAACCAAAAGGTGAGCTGAAAGCCGTCGTGAACCCTGAGGTGGTCGAGCATGATGTTGACATCCTCATCATCGGTGGTGGTATGGCAGCATGCGGCGCCGCTTTTGAGATCAAGAAGTGGGCTCCCGAAGGCATGAAAATCGTTCTGGTCGACAAAGCCGCGCTGGAGCGCTCCGGCGCAGTTGCTCAGGGTCTTTCTGCCATCAATACCTACATCGGTGAAAACCCGATCGAAAGCTATGTGAAGATGGTTCGTAACGACCTGATGGGCGTTGTCCGCGAAGACCTGATCTATGACTGTGGCCGTCACGTTGACGAGTCCGTCAAGCTCTTTGAGGAATGGGGACTGCCGGTCTGGAAGAAAGATGCGGACGGTGAGACCCTCGACGGTGCCAAACCCGCTCCGACACTTCGTCAAGGCGGCCAGCCGGTACGTACCGGTAAATGGCAGATCATGATCAACGGTGAATCGTACAAGTGTATCGTGGCTGAGCCTGCCAAGACTGCTCTTGGTGCCGACAATATCATGGAGCGTGTATTTATCGTCAAACTGCTCCTCGACAAGAACAAGCCCAATCAGATCGCCGGTGCCGCCGGTTTCTCCACCCGTGAGAACAAAGTTCACATCTTCCGTACCAAAGCAGCTCTCGTTGCCTGCGGTGGTGCTGTAAATATTTTCCGTCCGCGTTCGACCGGTGAAGGTAAAGGCCGTGCCTGGTATCCTGTCTGGAATGCCGGTTCTACCTACACCATGTGTGCTCAGGTTGGCGCAACCCTCACCATGATGGAAAACCGCTTCACCCCCGCTCGTTTCAAAGATGGTTACGGCCCGGTTGGTGCATGGTTCCTCCTGTTCAAAGCCAAAGTTCAGAACGGCCTCGGCGAGTTCTACGCCAACTCTGCTTCTGTCAAGGATGAGCTCGAGAAGTTCATGCCGTATGGTGCCTCTCCGGTCACCCCGACCTGTCTGCGTAATCACCTGATGCTCAATGAATTGAAAGCCGGTCGTGGCCCGATTTACATGGCTACCGACGTTGCTCTCAATGCATTTCTGGAAGACCGTAAAGCCAAAGGGATGGATGACAAATCCATCAAGAAGTACTGGAAACACCTCGAGTCCGAGGCGTGGGAAGATTTCCTCGACATGTCCGTAGGTCAGGCCGGCCTCTGGGCTGGTATGGATATCGAGCCTGAGAAAGTCGGTTCCGAGATTATGCCGACCGAACCGTACATGCTCGGTTCTCACTCCGGCTGCTGCGGTATCTGGACTTCAGGTCCGGAAGAAGCCTGGGTACCTGAAATCGCCAATGAGTCCCGCGCTCACAAGTATAAGTGGGGCTACAACCGTATGACCACTGTTGACGGTCTGTTTACTGCCGGTGACGGTGTTGGTGCTTCCGGGCATAAATTCTCCTCCGGTTCCCATGCCGAAGGTCGTATCGCCGCTAAGCAAATGGTAAAATTCTGCCGCGACAACGCGAGCTTTAAGCCTGAGCTGAAGCAGACCGCCCAGGAGATTGCCGCTGAGATCTATGCACCGGTAAAACTTTATGAAGAGTTCAAAGGCGGTTCCACAGCTGTAGATGTCAACCCGAACTACTGCAAACCTGCCGGTATCATGATGCGTCTCATGAAAGCTACCGACGAATACGGTGGTGGTGTCGCTACCTACTACATGACCTCCGGTAAACTTTTGAACATCTGCCTCGATCTACTCCGTCTGCTCCGTGAAGACTCCGAGAAGATGGCAGCCGGCGATATCCATGAACTGCTCCGTTGCTGGGAAAACTACCATCGTATTTGGTGTGTCGAGGCTCATATCCGGCACATCGAGTTCCGGAAGGAATCCCGCTATCCGGGCTTCTACTACAGATCTGACTATCCGACCGTTGATGATCAGAACTGGAAGTGCTTTGTCAACTCCACTTTCAATCCCGAAACAAAGGAATGGAAATGTGAGAAGGTTGAATGCGTCAACATCCTGTCGACTGATCCTTGGCTGTAATGGCTGAGAGTGTTGTTGATCTGATGTAAAAAAAATCTCCAGGAGTCTTTGACTCCTGGAGATTTTTTTATATGGAGGTTTTTAGCTTATATGAGCAAGAGAATGTTGCAACTCTCATTCACATAAGCTAAAAAAGTTTTTTGTAGAGCTTCATGTGGTTTTCTGGTCTGTTCCGTTGCGTTCAATAGTTGACAGGGGCTGGAATCTTATCCAAGCAGGGTAAGGTTCGGAACTTGCCAATAGTATAATATTTTTCAGAGCAATTATGGAGGTTAAGGTATGACTGACGAGCAAGGCACCTCTGGTGCGGTTTTGGTCGTAGGCGGGGGCATCAGTGGGTTGACTGCTGCACTGGAGACCGCTGAAGTCGGAAATGATGTGTTTCTTATTGAGAAAGGCGCTTCTTTTGGCGGACGTGTTGCACAGCTGAACGAGTATTTCCCCAAGATGTGTCCACCAAGCTGTGGACTGGAAATAAATTATCGCAGGGTGAAGGACAACCGGCGAATCCGCACCTACACGATGACCACGGTCAAATCGATAAGCGGCGTGCCTGGCAAATACGAAGTTACTCTGGAGACGGCCCCTCGCTTCGTCAACAGTAATTGTACCGCCTGTGGTGAATGTGCTGAAGCCTGCCCGGATGAGATTGCCAATGAGTTCAACTTTGGCATGAATACCTCGAAAGCTGCTTATCTTCCTCATGCCATGGCGTTTCCGAGAAGATATGTAATTAAAAAGGATGCATTGAGCGCGGCTGGCGCCGAAGCAGTCAAAGCTGCATGTAAATACGATGCCGTGGATCTCGACATGAAGGCAGAGTCTTTCACCGTAAACGTTGCATCCATTATCTGGGCTACTGGCTGGGTTCCTTATGAACCAACCAAGATGGAGAATCTCAAGTTCGGAAAATCTGACGCGATCATCACCAATATGATGATGGAGCGTATGGCCGCACCTAACGGTCCGACTGGTGGAAAGATCGTTCGACCGGGTGACGACAAGGCTATCAATTCGATCGCCTTTGTACAGTGTGCCGGATCGCGCGATGAGAATCATCTTGAGTATTGTTCGCATATCTGCTGCATGGCAACCTTTAAACAAATGACATACGTTCGGGAGCAGTATCCCGACGCTAAAATCTATGTGTTTTATATCGATCTCAGAACTCCTGGGAAATATGAGAAATTCCGAGAAGATAGAATGGCGGATAAAAATGCATCCTTCATCAAAGGTAAGGTTGCAGACATCATCCCAGAAGCTGATGGCGGCGTGACTGTGGTTGCCGAGAATGCGCTCACTGCGGAAAAAATCGCGCAAAAGGTCGATATGGCTGTTTTGGCTACCGGAATGCAACCTTCACTGAGTCTGCAGGGCGCGCCTGTATCGCTCAACATGGATGGCAGCGGCTTCATCATTTCAGACTTTGATAAAGCTATGATTTCAGCGGGCTGTGCCAAAAAAGCCGCGGATGTCGTGACATGCACTCAATCATCAACTGCAGCTGCCTTAAAGGCAATTCAGGTTTCCAGGAGGTAAGAATCGATGGATAAAAAATATTGCGCCTATATTTGTGCAGGTTGTGGCATTGGGGACGCTCTCGATATGGAGGCACTTGCTGGGATAGTTACCGGCGAGATGTCAATGGAATGCAAAACCCATGCCTGTCTCTGTGGAGCAGATGGTCGTGCGCTCATAGAAAAAGATATCGCCGGTGGAGTGAATACTGTTGTCGTCGGAGCCTGTTCTCCGCGTGTTATGGGACGTGAATTCGACTTCGGGAAGGACAGGATAACCGTCCGCGCTAACCTTCGTGAGCAGGTTGTATGGGCTCAGGAAAAACCGGAAGAAGGCAAGGAACCTCATAGCGAAGCAGCCGCATTTTTGCAGGAAGCCGCTTCCGACTATATGCGCATGGCCTGCACCAGAGCGAAGAAAACCTTGCCCCCTGAGCCGTACAAGCTTGAAGAAATCAACAAGACAATCCTGGTGATGGGCGGCGGTTTGGCTGGACTTACTGCTGCAAAAGAGGCCGCAGACGCTGGATATAATGTAATTGTCGCTGAGAAGGAGAATGCAATCGGCGGCAAAGCTCTTGGTTGGAGAAAGAGTTTTCCTACCAAGGCGCCGTGGACAGACCTGGAAGAGAATCCGGTAAAGAGTCTCATCGCAAGCGTGGAGGCTAATCCCAAAATAGCCATCAAAACCGCTACTGAAGTCGCACGTATTTCAGGAGCTCCAGGAAATTTCGGCATTACCTTCAAAGCAGCCGGAACTCGTACCGAATGGGATGCACCGAGCAAGGTTACCGTCGATCAACAGGATATGATCGAAAAAGGGACAATGGAAGACCCCAACAAAGGGCTCAAAAAATATACTGAACAGAATGCGGATGCAATAAAAGTTGGCTCGGTTGTATTGGCCACAGGTTGGAAGCCCGCTGATGTTTCACAATACGAACACCTGGGGTACGGTAAAATTAAAAATGTAGTGACCAATGCCGAGTTCGAGCGGCTCGCTAAAGACGGAAAAGTGCCGGCAAATGTCGCTTTTGTTCAGAGCCCGGGAGGTAAGGATCATGACAAGGATTTTCCATACTGCAACTCCGTAACTTCAATGGTCGCTCTCAAACAAGCCCAGTACGTTTGTCAGGACAACACCGACGGGAAAGCCTATATCCTCTATCAGCATATGAGGACTCCAGGGCATATGGAGTTGTTCTACAAGAGTGCGCAGAACAATGATGGCATTTTCCTGACCAAGGGTAATGTCATGAAGGTCGAAGAGAGTGGCAACGGTCTGACTGTGGCAGTTGAAAACACTTTACTGGGAGAAGACCTTTCTCTCAATGTAGATATGGTCGTCCTGGCTGCCGGTATGGAACCGACTACGCTTAGCGAAAATTCCATCAACCTTGCCTATCGTCAGGGACCTGCCTTTGCCGAACTCGAACTCTTTGACGGTTATGCCGATTCACATTTCATCTGCTTCCCTTATGAAACTCGTCGAACCGGTGTTTACGCCTGTGGCGGTGTCCGTAAGGCGGAAACGATGGAAGAGGCTGTCGACGATGCCACCGGCGCCGCGTTGAAAGCGATCCAGTGTATCGAATCTGTCGACAGAGGAGTTGCTGTTCATCCGCGTTCCGGGGATGCTACGTATCCTGAGTTTTTCTTCCAGAGATGTACGCAGTGCAAACGGTGCACGGAAGAATGTCCGTTCGGCGCTCTCGATGACGATGAAAAGGGTACTCCACTTCCAAACCCGACCCGCTGCCGTCGCTGTGGTACCTGCATGGGAGCCTGCCCGGAAAGGATCATTGGCTTCAAGGATTACAATATCGATCTGATCGGTTCCATGATCAAGGCGATAGAGGTTCCTGAGGATGATGAGGACAGATTGCGGATTCTGGCACTCGTTTGCGAGAATGACGCTTATCCTGCTATTGATATGGCTGGAATGAAGCGCTTGGGACTCAACCACATGGTCCGATTCATACCTGTCCGTTGCCTCGGATCGGTAAACATGGCTTGGATCAGGGACGCGCTGTCCGCGGGTATGGACGGGGCAATCTTGCTCGGTTGTGCCTACGGCGACGACTACCAATGCCATTTCGTCAAGGGTTCCGAGATCGCCAATAAGCGAATGGAAAATATCGGTGATACCCTCTCGACACTTGGTCTTGAATCAGAACGGTGCGCGACCAATCAGGTTGCCATCACCGACTACGATAAAATTCCACAGATCATCAACGAATTTGTTGAACAGATCGTTGAGATGGGTCCGAATCCTTTCAAGGGATTCTGATGTGACAATTCTCCTGCAGCAGCCTGGGCTGCTGCAGGAGTTATACATTCCAGCCTAGTATATCGCCATGATATAGCAGGAGAGAAATATGAACGTTCAACCCGATTTAGGATTTATAAAATCTTTGAAGGAGTCCGGAGGGGACACGCTGAAGAAATGTTTTCAGTGCGCCACCTGCTCGGTGATGTGCCCTCTTGCAAAAGAGGGGAAGCCATTCCCCAGAAAAGAGATGATCTGGGCTCAATGGGGACTGAAAGAAAAACTGGTAACCGACCCCGATGTTTTCCTCTGCCATCAGTGCGGTGATTGTACAGCCAATTGTCCGCGCGGTGCGAAACCCGGTGATGTGCTTGGCGCCATCCGTGCTTTTGCCTACACCTTTTATGGATGGCCTGCACCTCTTGCCAAGCTTGCCTCAAGTGCCAAGGGTTTGCCTGTATTGATCGGTATCCCGGTGCTGGTAATTTTCATTATGTGGGCACTCTCTGGAGCCATGCACTTTCCGACCAAGGAAGAATTTGCCAGTCATGGTTACCAGCAGTTCTTTGGCACGTGGGATTTTTACTGGTATGCCAAGAATATCTTTTTCATAGTGTTGATTATGGTACCTGCTTTGGGTATAGGTCTGTTTTCAGGCTTCAAGGGTATCAGTACAATGTGGAAAACCATGTGCGACAATGCCGGTCTCAACAAGGAATATCGGCCATCGATCGTCCAATTCGTACAAAACTTCCTTTGGCCGTCGCTGGTTGAGATTGTCAAACATTCGCGTTTCCGGGAATGCAAGACGAACATCGATAGAGTCAGAGGACATCTACCATTGATGCTGGCCTTTATTGGACTATTCATTGTTACTTGCTGGTCTCTTCTGAAGAATGATGTTCTCGGGCTCATCTGGCCGTCCCTTCATGGACCGCTGCCGATGACAGATCCCTTTAAGCTTCTTGCCAATGTATCTGCAATTGCTTTGCTTTTTGGCATTGGCGTACTCTGGGCCAACAGGAAGAAGGCCGAGAGCGAGCTGAATACTCAGCCGACATTCTACGATTGGTTCCTTATCTGGGAAATAACCGCAGTCGGTGTCACTGGTCTGGCCGCTGAGTTGCTGCGTTGGGCAGGAATGCCGATTTTAGGATATATCGTGTATTTCCTGCACTTGGTTTCCGTTATGATGCTGTTCCTTTATCTTCCTTATACAAAATTTGCACATCTGTTATATAGAACAACTGCTTATGCCTTTGAGAAGTATCGGCAAAGTGAGTATGGCAAAGTGAACTAATAGCGGACAGCATGGGAGGGACATCCCGCGCCAGAGGATAGTAATGGCCGGGTCCGCAAGGACTCGGCCATTTTTTATGTTGTATTTTTGTGTGTATCTCAGGTCTCCAGAAGAAGGTGTAAGATCAATCCATCGAAGGGCATTGGCTCTTCCTTGATGTTGGTGACAGAAAAAAATGTAAAAGCTAAATAAAAGGTTGAATTAGCCTTTTAAAGTGGGTATATTCTTCGCTCTTGTAAGCTGGCGTAGCTCAATGGTAGAGCTCCTCACTTGTAATGAGGATGTTGTGGGTTCAAGTCCTATCGCCAGCTCCATGATAAAATTTATCTTTACAAAGTGGAAATAAGAGTTTAAAGAGTGTCTGTCTTATTTCAGGCGTTCTCCAGGGAGGGGTTCCCGAGCGGCCAAAGGGAACAGACTGTAAATCTGTCGGCTCAGCCTTCGGAGGTTCGAATCCTCCCCCCTCCACCAAGCTCTTCAATTTTGCAAAGAAAGATACATCGGGAGCGGGAATAGCTCAATTGGTAGAGCATCAGCCTTCCAAGCTGAGGGTTGCGAGTTCGAGTCTCGTTTCCCGCTCCATCAGCATTATCTTGTGTTGCAGAAGGTTGCCCACGTAGCTCAGTTGGTAGAGCGCATCCTTGGTAAGGATGAGGTCACCGGTTCGACTCCGGTCGTGGGCTCCATGTGGACACGGTAGCAATCTTCGAAAATAATTATTCAACGGCCTGAGGAGACAAGAAAATGTCAAAGAAAAAATTTGAAAGGACAAAACCGCACGTCAATGTAGGTACGGTAGGACATATTGATCATGGCAAGACCACATTGACCGCTGCAATC
>MGTI01000048.1:0-4129 GCA_001799365.1 Desulfobacterales bacterium GWB2_56_26
CAGCGGCGAGCGAAATCTGCCGCCTGCCGGTCAGACGATTCGGCGACCGCAGCCGCGCCTATCTGCGCATCCAGGACGGCTGCGAGAGTTTTTGCACCTACTGCATCGTCCCCTTTACCCGGGGGCCAAGCCGAAGCCTGCCGGTCGACGAGGTGATCGCCCAGGCCAAAATCTATGCCGAAGAAGGCTACCGGGAGATCATCCTCACCGGCATCCATATTGGCTATTACGGCAGGGATCTCGTCGGCAGGCCGGCTTTAACTTCTTTGCTCGACCGGCTAAGCCTCACCACGCCCGGAGTAGCCTACCGGATCAGTTCCCTTGAGCCGCTCGAGATCGACGAGACGCTTTTGGCCTTAATGGCTGCACGGGAAAACATCCAGCCCCACCTGCATATTCCTTTGCAGAGCGGCCACAACGAGATTCTCGCCAGGATGAACCGACGCTACACCACCGAAGAGTTTTACGAAAAAGTCGATCTCTGCCGAAAGCGGCTGCCGGCTGCCGCCATCGGCATCGATATCCTGGTGGGGTTCCCCGGCGAGACGGCAGTCCATTTTGCCGAAAGCCTGGCTTTTCTTCAGACGCTTGACTTCACCTATCTGCACGTTTTCCCCTATTCGATGCGCCCCGGCACTGTCGCCGCGGGATATGCGGACCAGGTGGTGCAGCAGGTGAAGGAGGAGCGGGTAGCAACACTGCGCCGGTTGAGCGAGGAGAAGCGGACCACATTTTATCAAAGCCAACTCGGCCGAACCTGGCCGGTCATTGTCGAAGGACGCCGCGACGAGGAGGGTTTGCTGCAGGGCTTCACCGCCAACTATGTGGCAGTGCGATTTGCCGGACCCGACAGCCTGCTGCACGGCCTTGCCAACGTTCGACTCCTCAAGCTGCACGACAACTATATCCTCGGAGAGAGCATTCCATGAAAGTTGAAATCATCGCTATCGGCGACGAACTGACTTCCGGCCGGATCCTCAACACCACCAGCAGTTTCGCCGCCCGCAATCTGTTCGAGGCGGGGTATGAGATTTCGGCCATGAACACCATAGGCGACACGCCTACTCTCATCGGTGAAGCTCTGAAACAGGCGTTGAATCGAGCAGATGCCGTGCTGGTCACCGGCGGCCTCGGCACTACCGACGACGACCTGACCAACGAGGCGGTGTCCAAGGCTCTCAACCGCCCCACCATGCCCAACTTCGAGATACTCTCAACCATCCGGGCCCACCTGGACGACATTACCTCCACGCCGGTGAGTCAGCTGGAAAAGCTCGCCTGGCTGCCGTCCGGAGCGGAGGCGCTCAGCCCCTCGTCGCGGATGGCCGGCTACCAGCTCATCCATGACGACAAGCCGATCTTTTTCCTGCCCGGCATCCCCAGCCAGATGAAGCACCTCCTGGTGGAGCAGGTGTTGCCGAAGCTGTCTACCTGGCACAAGGATCACCGGCTGACTACCTATCAGCGGATTTTTCGTATTTTCAACCTGCCGGAGACCGAGGTCAATCGCCGCATTACTACCCTCGATCTCAGCCCGGACGTCCATATCGGCTACTATCCGGTCTTCCCCGAGGTTCACTTGAGTCTTACCGTGCGGGACAAAAAGAACAACAACGCCAGGCGGTTGTTCAAATCCTCGTGCCAGGCGATCAACACGGTACTCGGCGATTCCATTTACGGCCACGACCGGGACAGCATGGAGATGGTGGTCGGCAAACTGCTGGTGGAGCAGAATCTCAAGCTCGCCGTTGCCGAATCGTGCACCGGCGGCCTCCTGTGCAGCAGGATTACCGATACGCCCGGCAGTTCCGCCTACCTGCTCGGCGGCGTCGTCGCCTATGCCAACGACCTGAAAACCGAATACCTGGGCGTTTCCCCCGAACTGCTGGAATCCCACGGCGCGGTCAGCCGGGAAACTGCCGAGGCTATGGCGGTCGGTGTCCGTACCCGCAGCGGTGCCGATATTGCCTTGGCGGTGACCGGCATCGCCGGGCCGGCCGGCGGCACCGAGGAAAAACCTGTCGGCACGGTCTATATCGCCATCGCCACCGCCGAAGAGAACTGGGTGACCAAATTTCATTTTTTCGGAGATCGCGAGCATATCCGCGAGATCACTGCGGAAAGCGGTCTCGATCTGGTGCGGAAGTATCTTCTCCAGAAAAAAAATCCCGCGTCATTTTCCGGTAAATAAAAAATTTAAGATTTTTGTTTATTTTTCAGGTTATGGTAAATACTAGCCGTTTGTGTTTACCCCAGTGGAGTCGATCGAAGAGCATGACGATAAGTCCCGCGAGAACATCCTAATATTCATTCATCCTGGAGAACAGTATGGCCATCAGTGCTAACAAAGATAGAATCAGCAGCGTCGACAACGCGATCAGTCAGATCCAGAGGCAGTTCGGCAAAGGCTCCATCATGCGTCTTGGTTCCAAGGAGACCGAAAATATCCCGGTGATCCCCACCGGGGCTCTGAGTCTCGATATCGCCCTCGGCGTCGGTGGTTTTCCCAAGGGCCGCATAACCGAGATCTACGGTCCGGAATCTTCCGGAAAAACGACGCTCGCCCTCCATGTGGTCGCCAACGCCCAGAAAAACGGCGGCACCGCGGCCTTTATCGATGCCGAGCATGCGCTTGACACCAGCTACGCGGGGCGATTGGGCGTCGATATCGACAATCTGCTTATCTCCCAACCGGATTTTGGCGAGCAAGCCCTGGAGATCGCCGAGATCCTCATCCGGTCGGGCGGCGTCGACGTCATCGTCATCGACTCGGTGGCGGCCCTCGTCCCCAAGGCGGAAATCGACGGCAACGTCGGCGATGCCCATGTCGGCCTTCAGGCTCGGCTGATGTCCCAGGCCATGCGTAAATTCACCGGCGTGCTGAATCGCAGCAACACGGTGCTCATCTTCATCAACCAGATCCGCATGAAAATCGGGGTCATGTTCGGCAATCCCGAGACCACCACCGGCGGCAACGCCTTGAAATTCTACTCCTCCTTGCGGCTCGATATCCGTAGGATCGGCCAGATCAAGGACGGCACCGATATCATCGGCAACCGGACCAAGGTGAAGGTGGTTAAAAACAAAGTGGCCCCGCCGTTCAAGGAATCGGAGTTCGACATCATCTACGGCGAGGGAATTTCCAGGATAGGCGATTTGCTGGACCTCGCCACCGCGCTGGAGATCGTCGACAAAAGCGGATCATGGTTTTCCTATAAGGAAGAACGGATAGGCCAGGGCCGGGAAAACTCCAAGAAGTTTCTGACCGACAACCCGGAAATGGCTACCGACATCGAAACCAAGGTGAGAATGGCCTACGGTCTTCCCTCGACCGGAACCCCTGCTGTAACTTCTACTGTGGCAGCAGCTGTCCCGGCGGCAGAATAATTTTTGCGAGGTCTCCTTTGAATCCGGGAAAGGCGAAAATTTCCGAATCGACCTATGACGTGATCATCGTCGGCGGCGGCCCCGCTGGACTTTTCGCCGCCTATTATCTCGGCGAGCACTCGGGCCTCAAGGTCCTGGTGATCGAAAAAGGCAAGGCCCCGCTCAAGCGAAAATGTCCGATCAAGGATTCCGGCTGCATCAAATGCCGACCCTGCAATATTCTTTGCGGGATCGGCGGGGCCGGGCTCTTCTCCGACGGCAAGCTCAATTTCATCCACAAATTGGGCAAGACCGATCTCACCCAGTTTCTCGATGTGTCGGCGGCTATGGCCCTCATCGACGAGACGGAAGAGATTTTCAACCGCTTCGGCATGGACGGCAAGGTTTTTCCCACCGACATGGCCAAGGCCCTGGAAATCCGTAAAGAGGCCCGCAAGCAGGGCATCGATCTGTTGATCATTAAGCAAAAGCATCTCGGCAGCGACAATCTCCCCGGTCATATCGCCAAGATGGCCGACTATGTGGCCGACAAGGGGGTGGCCTTCCACCATTCCGAGGAGGCAAAGGAACTGCTCGTCAAAAACGGGGCGGTGCAAGGGGTGAAAACCAACCGGGCCACCTATCTGGCGGGGAATGTCATCCTGGCACCCGGCCGGGTTGGTGCCGAATGGGTAGCGGGCGTCGCGAGGGACCACGGTATAGACGTTTCCCAGCGCGGCATCGAGGTGGGGGTGCGGGTCGA
>MGTI01000048.1:4291-16143 GCA_001799365.1 Desulfobacterales bacterium GWB2_56_26
TGCCTACATGGACAAGAAATCGGACAACACCAACTTCGCCTTCTTGTCCAAGGTGGTCCTCACCGATCCGGTTGAAGACAACCAGGCCTACGGCGAGTCGATCGGCAAGCTGGCCACCCTCATTGGCGGCGGCAAACCTATTCTCCAACGCTATGGCGACCTGAAACGCGGTCGCAGGTCGACCTGGAGCCGGATCAAGAACAGCTATATCGAGCCGACCCTGAAAAGCGTCACCTGCGGCGATATTGCCATGGCCCTGCCGGAACGAATTCTCACCAATCTGATGGACGGCCTGGGTCAGCTCAATCAGGTGATTCCCGGGGTCGCCAACGACGAGACTCTGCTCTATGCGCCCGAGATCAAGTTTTTCGCCACCCAGGTGACGACCGACCGCAATCTCGAGACTGCCGTCAAAGGCCTGTACGTCGCCGGCGATGGCCCGGGGGTTGCCGGCAATATCGTTGCGGCCACCGCCACTGCCCTGATCCCGGCCAAAGCCATCATCTCCGGATATAACAAGTAAACCGTTCTTTCACATTTTTTCCGGTTTAGTGTTGACTCTTGCCTGCTATCGGCTATACTAGGGAAAGATAGTAATAATTATCATTAGCTCATTTTCTACAGGGAGGGAAAACATGCAAAAATGGGAATGCCCTTGCGGCTACATCTACGATCCGGCAACCGGTGACGAAGACAACGGGGTTGAAGCAGGCACAGCCTGGGAAGACCTGCCGGACGACTGGGTATGTCCGCTGTGCGGTGCAGAAAAAGAAGCTTTCTGGAAAGCGGACTGAGTAAGATCGGCTGTAAGGGATCCTTTTGGATTATCCTTGCAGCCTCTTTTTTTGTCAAATATGTTATACTCTTCTAATTCCTTTCGGATCCCCATAACGTAAGAATCTCTCTCAACTAACTACACTCAATAGGAGATACAACCATGAGTCTTATAGTTACCCAGCCTGCCCCCGATTTTACCGCCACCGCGGTCATGCCCGACAATTCCTTCAAGGAGGATTTCCGTCTTTCGGATTATCGCGGCAAATACGTGCTGCTGTTTTTTTATCCGCTCAACTTCACCTTTGTCTGTCCTTCCGAGATACTGGCCTTCAATAAGGCCGTCAAAGAATTCGAGGAAAACAACTGCCAGATCGTCGGTGTTTCGATCGATTCGGCCTATTCGCATCTGGCCTGGAAGAACACCAAAGTCAACGACGGCGGCATCGGCAATATTCAGTATCCGCTGGTTGCCGACCTGGATAAGTCGATTTCCCGGTCCTATGAAGTCTTGTTGAACAGCAGTATCGCCCTGCGGGGGCTTTTCCTGATCGATCGGGAGGGGATCGTCCGTCATATGGTGGTAAACGACCTGCCCTTAGGCCGAAGCGTCACCGAGGCCCTTCGTCTGCTCCATGCCCTGCAGTTTACCGAAAAGTACGGCGAGGTCTGCCCAGCCAACTGGCAGAAGGGCGAAGAGGCGATGAAACCCACCGCAGCGGGCGTGGCCGAATATCTTTCCGCCCGTATCGATAAAGAGTAAAAAACCGCAGAACACCTCAGGGGAGTGGAGGCGGGAGCAATCTCACTCCCCTGCCATACGCCCTGCGCCCAGCAGCACCATGTGGATCAAGAGAGTTGAATTCAGGACAATGAAAAAAAACCGATAGTTGGTGGTCTTGCGGACTACCAGGCCATAGGAAAAGATCGCCGACATCACAAGGCCGTTGGCCATCACCCCGTAGCGGATCCCGGCCCATATCGGATACGGCAGAGCAGCGAACATCAGCATGACAAAAGATAAAGCGCCGATCCAGATGATCAGCAGCCTTTTCACGCTCTTTTCGGGCAGCTGGTTGAGGAGATTCGGCAGGTCGCTGCCAGTATAGTCATCCCGATGACTGAGCAGAACCAGCCAGAAATGCGGCACCTGCCAGAGGATAAAGAGCGAGACGACGAGCATTGCCGCGGAGTCGTTTCCCCCGCCGCCAGCCAGCCAGCCGATCAATGCGGGCAAGGCCCCGCACAAGGCCCCCGGGACAATAGCCAGAACGGTCTTTCGCTTCAGCGGCGTATAAACGCCGTTGTAGAGGACAACGGCCCCGGCGGTTACTGCCGCCGGCAGAAGATTCTGCGCGCCGAAGGCGACAACAAACAATCCTGACACGATAAGAACAGCGGCCTGCCTTCCGGCCTGACCTCGGGTGAGACGTCCGGTCGGCAGCGGCCGGTTCCTGGTCCTGGCCAGCCGGCCGTCAAGTTGATGCTCCTGCAGGCTGTTCAGGCTGGCGGCACCCGTTGCGACCAGAAAGACGCCGGCCGCAACCAGAAGTGCCTGCAAAGAGAGGGCCGGACACGCCATCAGGCCACCGAAGAGCACGGCACAGCCGATAAAGAGACACAGCGGGACCTTGGCCAGCTCGAATCTGGCCGTCATGGATGTCCGGAGATGTAGAGAAGCATCATCCGCCGTCAATCGCTTTCCTCGGCGAGCCAGGCCTCGAACTCCGCAGGCGGGACGATGCGCAGTTTGGCCACCATGGCCGAATGATCGACGCCGCAGTATTCCGTGCACTGAATATCGTATTCCCCCACTTCGTCGGCTAAGAACCAGGCGTAGGTCGGCATGCCTTTCACTGCATCGACCTTGACCCGGAATGCCGGCAGGAAGAAACTGTGCACGACATCGACGGAGGTTATATTCAACTTGATAGCCTTCCCCTGCGGCACCACCAGTTCGTTTTCACTCTCCTTGTCGTTGTCGTAGACGAAGAGCCAGGAATACTTCTGCGCCTCGACCAGAACTTCCATCGCGTCCTCGGGCACCGTGCGCAGGCCGAGATAGGAGGTCCAGCCGATGTAGAACATCGACAGGGCGATGAGCGTGGGGATGACAGTCCAGATGATCTCCAGTTTGTAGTTGTCCCGGATATCGCTCGGCACCGGATTCTTACTGCGCCGAAACCTGATGACGAAATAGACCATCACGGCGGTGATGCCGAACAACAGGACAATGGAAATTCCCAGGATATACCAAAAAACCTGATCTACCGCTTGTACCGGGGTGGTCATAAAAAATTTCTCCGCCTGTTATCTGAATGCTACATCCCAGAAGGTGAAGCCGATCATGATCATCAGAAAGGCTACCGTACTGAGAAAGGATATGACGATAATCGGGCCCTCATATTTCAGATGCATGAAAAACATCAGCACGAAGGTCACCTTGGTACAGGCGATGGCCAGCGCCACCGGCACGTTGAGAAATCCCAGGTGCACATACGACACGCCGACGGTAATTCCGGTCAGCACCAACAGCACCGCCAGCACTGCACCAAGTTGGGCATAGCTCAACACGTGATGCTTTTCTTCCTGGTCCATCACATTCTCCCGGAGCGGTATATTCTTCATTCTTCCTCCTACAATACGAGATAAAACAAGGGAAAGACAAAAATCCAGATCAAATCGACCAGATGCCAGTACAGCCCGGAATTGTCCAGCATGGCGAACCTGGATTTGTTGACTTTGCCCATAAGAACCAGGGCCAGGCTGACGGACAAAAGAATCATGCCGATAATAACGTGCAGGCCGTGCAGCCCGGTGATCACATAATAGAGACCAAAAAAGATATTCAAGCCCGGTTCGCCGTTCACGAGCGTCTCGGAATTCGGGAAGATATCGTGGTGAATCTTGGCCCCCCATTCGAAGTATTTATTGATGAGGAAGATAAAGCCGCAAAAGATGGAAAAAAGGAGCAGGCCGATGGTGTGTTTTCTTGCATCCCGCTGGATTGCAGTAATCGAGGCGGCGACCGTGAAGCTCGATACCAGCAGAACGACAGTGTTTATCGCACCGATGATCCGGTCGAGTTCCTTGCCACCCACGGCGAAGTGCTCGGGATACTCATGAAAATAGACCGCATACAGTACAAACAGCCCGCCAAACAGAATAATTTCCGAATACAGAAATAACCACATGCCGATTTTGATCCCGGTCTCGTCGATCCGCGCGCTCATGAGCCTTCTCCCTTAACGCTTTAGTTTCTCTTATTTTTCACGACATCGCTGAAATCATACGGAAAATCCATGATTTCAGGTTTATCCGGGAAATTGTGGACAGGCGGCGGGGAAGGCACCTTCCATTCGAGCGTCGTCCCTCCCCACGGATCGGCGGGGGCGGGAACTCTCTTTTTGAAGCTCATCGCCAGATTGACAAACATCAGCACTATGCCGAACACCATCACATATGCGCCGAAGCCTGCGAGAAAATTGCCGGTCTCGAATTGTGGCAGATAGTCGTAGTACCGCCTGGGCATCCCCTGCAGGCCGAGGATCAGCATGGGGATGTAGTGGAAAACGAAGCCGACGGCGGTCAGCACCGCCGCGATATTGGCCGTCCGCAGGTTGTACATGATGCCGAACATCTTCGGCCACCAGTAGTGGAGGGCGGCAAAGAAGGCAAAACCGGTGCCGCCGAACATGACGAAGTGGAAATGAGCGACGACGAAATGGGTGTCGTGGACATGAATACCGGTACCGGCGGCCCCCAGCACCAGTCCGGTCAGGCCGCCGACGCTGAACAGGTAGATGAAGAGCAGCGAAAAGAGCAGCGGCGGAGTCAGCTCGATCGAACCTTTATACATGGTCGCCACCCAGGAAAAGACTTTGACCGCCGAGGGGATGGCGACCAGAAAAGTGAGAAGCGAGAAGACAAAGACCGACACATCGCTCATGCCGCTGGTGTACATGTGATGCGCCCAGACCAGCGACCCGGCGATGGCAATCGCCATGGACGACCAGACGATGGCCTTGTAGCCGAAGATCGACTTGCGCGAGAAGACCGGAATGATCTCCGAGATCACCCCCATCCCCGGCAGGATCATGATATAGACCGCCGGGTGGGAATACATCCAGAACATATGCTGGTAGAGCAGCGGGTCTCCGCCCTTGTCGGGATCAAAAAGCCCGATGTGCAGGAACCGTTCGACCACCACCAGGACCAGGGTGATGGAGATGACCGGCGTGGCCAGAATCTGCACCCAGGCCGTGGCATAGAGGGACCAGGTGAAGAGCGGAATCTGCATCAATCCCATCCTCTTGTCGCGCATGCGGTGGAAGGTGGTGACGAAATTCAGGCCGGTCAACATCGACGACATGCCGAGAATGAAGGCCGCGGTCACGGTAAGGCCGACGTTGGCGGTATTTTCGATACTAAACGGTACATAGAAGGTCCAGCCGGTATCCGGAAAACCTTCGCCGACAAAGAGGGAGATGACGGCGACCAGGCCGCCGAGCATGAACAGGTACCAGCTGAACAGGTTCAGCCGCGGAAAAAAGACGTCGTCGGTACCCAGCTGGATCGGCAGGAAAAAGTTGCCGAAGATCGCCGGAATCCCGGGAATCATGAAGAGAAAGACCATCACAACCCCGTGCAGGGTGAACATGGCATTATACATTTCCGGCCCCATGATCGTCCGACCCTGGCTCATCAGCTCGGTCCTGAGCAACAGGCCAAGAAAGATGGCGAGAATGAACCAGAAAAGGATGGCCATCAGATACATCAGGCCGAGCCGCTTGTGGTCGTGGGTGAGCAGCCAGGCTTTCACGCCGGTGAGACCTGGCGGTGCCGGAGTATGATAAAACGATTGTGATGCTGTCATGATTGTTTGTCCTGTATAATGCTGTTTTCCCGACCTGTGGCCCTGTTTTCCGGCTCACTGCCCTTGCTGCCTTTGCTGCCATCGCTGCCTCTGCGCCCCCTGCCCCGGTAATAAAGCCAGAGGGATGCCAGGGTCACGCCGAAAAGGACCAGGATACCGATCTTGATAGTCTCAAACACCGACCTGTTGGTCTTTGGATCGTAATTGAAACAGAAATCGAGCAGTCGCCGGACCGAGCGGACCACCGTGCCGCTTTGTGCCGAGGATAAAGCCAAATCGATATCTCCGGCGAGAAACGACCCGTAGACATAGCGGATGATCTTGCCGTCTTTAGCGATGGCCATCAACGCCGCCGGATGAATGAATGTCTCGTCGTCGACCCTCTTGAAGCGAAAGCCGACGGCGTCGGTCGCCGCCTTGATGGCATCTTTTCCGCCGGTCAAAAAGAACCATTCCCCCGCGGGAAACCCCTCATCGAGGATCTTCAGGTAGTTTCTTTTTGCCTGGGCGGCATCCTGAAAATCCTCCTTCTCGTTGAAGCTGAGGGCAATGACCCGAAAATCCCGGCCCGGCTGGAAGCTGAGGTTGTTCAGGGCGATGGCCAGATTGGCGAGATTTTTGCTGCAGATATCCGGACAATAGAAATAGATGGGCAGGAACAGCGTCGGCCGGTCGATAATTTCGCCAAGCCGGACGGCCTCCCCCTGCTCATTGACAAAGGTGAGATCGAGCGGCAGATATTGTCCGGTTTTTTCTGCAATCCAGTCCTCGCCATCATTGCTCCGATCGGCCAGGAGCTGTTTGCTCTGCTCAAGAAGCCCCGCACTATCATTTGCCGCCCGGCAGGTACAGGCAAGCCCCGCTGTGCCGAGACACATGACCAAGAGTATGAGAAATTTTGCTAATCCGGCCATGTGTCAGCTCATTTAATTGGCTTTGCCGGACGCACCGCTGGCGAGATTGACCTTTATGGTCGTCCGGTACTGATGCTTTGATTTGAAGCTGTCGCGCCCTCCGCCATAGGCCAGAAGCACGGTGGTGTCGCCATCCACGGTGATCGCGGTATCGTTCTTGTCGGCCGATTGCAGCGGCATGGTGAACTCGATCGTGGTCATGCCCCCTTCCTCGGTGCCGCCGACCAGGGTCACATCCTCGGTCCCACCCAATTTGCTGTCCGGGCTGTGATTATTGTCGGAATCGCCGAACTCGTCGGTTATCTCGGCTTTGCCGTCTTTCACATAACCCAGGACGAAATTGGCATCCTTCATCATCTTGCTCGGATTGAACCCGATGCCGACCCAGCCATCCGTCTTTGCCGACAGTTTTACAGCCAGCCTGTCGCCGTCCACCTTCCAGGCGAAGGTGATCTTTTTATCCTGCACTTCGTGATCGTACGGGGCGCCCTGAGCGCTCGTCATTGAACCGAGCAGAATGAGACCGATTCCGGCAATGACCGTCTGGATGTTTTTTCTCAGCATAAATTCTCCTTGTGCATGTAAAATTCTTGTGTTTCTCCGGTCTTGCCCTCTGAACAGAAGGTCCGGCGAAAAAGATACCTTGCGCAAAAGAGTAGCATACCTTTCGTTCCAAGAAAAGCAACATTGTAATTTTGTTACGGATTAGCCAAATGGAAATGAGAATTTTTATCTATTTTAATCTAAAACTTTGCGGCGTCAATAATTCATGATTAACTTAGTTGGTCGAAGTTAATCCGGCAGAGCCGGTTATCAAGCAGATGGATGAAATTGCTCATATTAAATACCCAACCCTGAGCCTTAGGCATCCTTTCCTGCAAAATTAATCATTTTATCGAGGAGGAAAACGGATGGCGCAGAAAATGGCAGTTTACAAGTGCGAAATTTGTGGCAATATCGCTGAGGTTCTCACCGCCGGTGGCGCTGAAATGATGTGCTGCGGCCAACAGATGAAGATGCAGAAGGAAAATACCACCGATGCGGCAGTGGAAAAACACGTTCCGGCCCTCACCAGAAAAGACGGCGGCTGGCAAGTCACCGTCGGCACGGTGGATCACCCCATGACCGCCGCCCATTATATCGAATGGATCGAGCTTATCGCCGGCGATACCGTCTATCGTCAGTTCCTCAATCCAGAGGACAAACCCGTAGCATTTTTCCCGCTTGCTGCCGAAAGCGTCAGCGCCCGAGCCTACTGCAACCTGCACGGACTCTGGAAGAAGTAATGCGCTTCCGTGCCGGTCGGACAATCCGCCGACCGGCACACCTTCCTAATTATTTCGCCTCGCCTGCTCCTTTCGTTTTCTTCTTCAAGCTCTCGTAAAATAATAATTACATTTTTGTTCCATTTGTTCGAGAAGAAATAGTCACCTTTTTTCAATAGCTTGATGCACTTGGTGCCCCTTGGCGCGAGAGTTAAAAGAATTCTTACGACTTTGTTATGATTGACAGCAGGGGCCTTCGAACATAGTTTGATATCAAATCAAGATTCGGAGTCTACGTATGACACTTTCGCAAAGCAGTAAAAAGCAGAATATGGCTCAGGACACCTTCAGCAAATTGCTGCGCTGTACCAACAGCGTTTCAGGCGATGTTCACAAGCATATCCAGGACCAGTTGACCGTGAGCCAGTTCGGCATTCTCGAATCACTGGCGCTCTTGGGGCCGATATCCCAAAAGGAACTGGCGGCAAGGATTCTCAAGTCGCCCGGCAATATTACCACCATCATCAACAACCTTGAGAAGGCCGGTCTGGTCATCAGGGTGTTGAGCACTCAGGACAAAAGATATTATGGGATTCACCTCACTGACAAGGGACGCCGGTTGATCGACCGACTCCTGCCGGTCCACACGGAAGTGCTCAGAAACAGGATGGCGGTGCTCACGGAAGAAGAACAACAGACCCTCGGCAGGCTGCTGGAAAAACTCACTATGAACGGCGGCGCACAGGAGAGAGGATAAACGGCAGGTTCCGGCGCTCTTCTCAACGGCGGCGGCCACCGGGGAGGATACGGTGAAGCCATGGAAACTCGCATAGAAAAAGACAGCATGGGAGAAGTCAGCGTACCGGCGCATGCCCTCTATGGTGCCCAGACCCAGCGAGCGGTGCAGAATTTCACGATCGCGAGCCAGTCCATGCCCTGGAGCTTTCTCGAGGCGGTCCTGCTGATCAAATCGGCCGCGGCGCGCACCAACGGCGAATTGGGTCTTTTGCCCGAAAATTACGCGCAACTTATCGTTGCCGCCGTAGCGGCGCTGCTGACCACCCGGCCCACCGAACAGTTTCCGGTGTCTATCTACCAGACCGGCAGCGGCACCAGCACCAACATGAATGTCAATGAAGTGATCGTCGGCATCGTCCGCGCCCAGGGCACCGAGCTCTCACCCAACGATCACGTCAACCTCGGCCAGAGCAGCAACGATGTCATCCCCACCGCCCTCCACCTCGCCGCGGCGCTGGCCATCAGCCATTCCCTGCTGCCGGCCCTGGCCGAACTGTCCGGAACCATCCGGGCCTGCGGCGCCGCCCACCATGACGTCATCAAAACGGCCCGGACCCATCTCATGGATGCCCTCCCGATCTATTTACAGTCGGAGCTGGCCGGCTGGACGTCGCAGATCGACGAATGTATCGAACGGATCGAAAGCAGCCTCACCAGGCTGCAACGGTTGCCGCTGGGCGGCACGGCGGTCGGGTCAGGGGTTAACTGTCATCCGGAATTCGCCTCCCGGGCCATCGCCCTGCTCAGCCAGGAGACCTCGCTCTCCTTCACTCAGGCCCCGTCACTGTATAAAGGCCTCAGCAGCCTCGATACGGTGGTCGAGCTTTCCGGTCACCTGAAGGCATGCGCGGTCGCCTTGACCAAGATCGCGGGCGATCTGCGGCTGATGAACTCCGGGCCCCTCACCGGCTTTGGCGAAATCACCCTTCCCGCCCTCCAGCCCGGTTCGAGCATCATGCCCGCCAAGGTCAATCCGGTTATCGCCGAAGCGGTCCTCATGGCCGCGGCCCAGGTGATCGGCAACGATACCACCATCACCCTGGCCGGAATGGGAGGCAACTTCCAGCTCAATACTATGCTGCCGATCGCGGCGGCCAGGATCCTTGAATCCATCGATCTGCTCGCCGGCAGCGCTCGGAGTCTGGGAGAGAAGGCGATCGGCGGGATGAAGGTCAACCGCGAGGTCTACAGCCGGGCGCTGGCCCTGAATCCCATTCTGGTGACAGCCCTCAACCCGGTGATCGGTTATTTGAAGGCGGCGGAAATCGCTAAGATTGCCCAAAAAGAGAACCGGCCGGTCCTCGATGTGGCCTTGGAACATACCGATATTCCGGAAGAAGAGCTGAGAAACCTGCTCGATCCGAAGAATCTTGCCGAAGGCGGCGGCAAAAAAGGCTTCAGCGTCTGAAAAAACGTCGCCTGGCCAGGCCGATCAGCTGGCGCAGGTAATCGAGGATCACCTTGCGGTTCATTTTTGATTCGCCGAAATCCCGGTCCCTGAAGACGATGGGGATTTCCCTGACCCGCAGGTCGCTGCCGTACTCGGCAAGGACGGCAAGACCGATTTTAAAACCCGGCACATCGCCGGGCAGTTCGACCACCCGCCGTCTTTCCACGGCGAAAAATCCGGCAAGGGGATCGTTGACACTGCAGAACAGCAAGGCAGGGAGGGTGGCAAGCCGGGAGGATAGCCGGCGCGACAGGGGCCAGTCGGGCGTTGCGCCGCCGGCGACATATCTGCTGCCGATCACCATGTCATGGCTCCCGGCGATGAGGGGCGCGAGCAGGTCGGGAATGGCCTCCGCAGGGTGACTGAGATCGGCATCCATGACCAAAATAAATTGCGAGTCGGTGGCTTTGGCTCCGGCAATGACCGCGCCTGCCAGGCCGACATTGACTTGCCGCCGAAGCAGCCGGACCGGCCCACGGTTGTGCCAGGCGTCAATCCGGTCACCGGTCCCGTCCTTTGATGCCGAATCGACGAACAGCACATCAAAGGCAAGCCTCGAAGCCTCCCGGACCTGAAGTATCCTCTCCAGCAGAATATCGATGTTCTCCGCTTCGTTGAGAGTTGGAATGATGATCGTGACCGTGGTCAATGGAAAACCTCGTTTGAAAAGTCAGTTACCCAAACTCCTGTAGAGTCCGTCCGAAATTGCGTCTCGTTCTCCCCGCCCCCGCATACCAAAAGACATAACACTAGCCACTGATCTTTTTCAGCCCCAGATCATGCAGCGGCAGAATCGTCACGCCCAGCGCCTTTACTCTCTGGATCGATTCCCAGGCGGCCACCGCATCCAGGTGCACGCCCGGACAGACGGCAGGACCGTGAGCCGGAAAATTTTCCCGGTTGCAGCAGAAGCCGGTGATCACCGCCGGCCCCTCGACCGTTTCGATCATAACCGACAGCCCGCCCGGGCTATGTCCGGGTGAGTGGAGAACGCGGATGCCGGGCACGATCTCCGCCCCATCCTCGACCGGGATAAAGTCGATATCCTCGATAAAATACGTATCGTAACGATGATCGAGGGGATGAGGAGAATTGCAGAAGTCGATCTCCCGCTGATGAGTGTAAAATTTCGCCGCGGTGAATAACCGATTATTGCCGCAGTGATCATCGTGCAGATGGGTATTGATGACGATGTCGATATCCTGGACGGTGAGATTATGGACGGCCAGGCAATCGACCAGCGAAGCCGGCTCCATGCCTGTCTCCTGGCTGAACTGGACCGGGGTGAACAGCTCGTTCTCGTCCAGACCTGTGTCCACCAGGATATTGTGGCCTTCGCCCCGGACCAGAAATGCCCAGAGCGGCAGCCAGATTCTCGTCCCGTAACCTTTCTGGTAGGTCATTATTCCCTGATCCGGATTGCGAACGCCGGTGAGCAAAGGTGTGATGGAATATGCCATGGCACTCTCCTTTTAAGCAAAATTATATGAAACAGGGATAAAAACGAAAGACACTTCTGTAGCCCAGGATCCTCCTCTGTCTGGTATCAAAAAAGGATTGGAAAATCAAGGAAGAATGCACGTCAGATAGAGGTCGTGAGGATATCATCGCGATCCAGCTCCTGCCGCACCGCCTTGGCCAGGCCGCCGACGGTGTAGGGTTTTCGCAGATAGACCAGCACGCCCAGCTGCAGGGCCTGTTCGACCCGATTGTATTCGGAATAGCCGCTGGCGATAAGCGCGCGCTGCTGCGGCTTGATCTGCAGGGCCTGACGG
>MGTI01000048.1:16261-17651 GCA_001799365.1 Desulfobacterales bacterium GWB2_56_26
CGACCAGGACCAGCTCGCCACTGCCTCGATACTTCTGCAGATCTTCCGGCTGCTCCAGAGCATGCAGCTGCATGGTCGCCGGAAAATAGAGGCTGAAGATCGCCCCTTCACCGGGCGCACTGCGGACATCGATATATCCCTTATGGTCCCGGACGGCACCCCAGACCACCGCCATGCCGAGCCCGGTCCCGCTGATGCCCATCTTTTTTCTGGTATAGAAGGGCTCGAAGATAAACCGCAAATCTTCCTCGGCAATACCGTGTCCGGTATCGCTGACGATAAGCATGACATAATGCCCCTCCGTCACCTCCTTATAGCCATGAATCGGCTTGTCAAGATAATGATTACGAAGAGTTATGGTGACAACTCCGCCTTCTGGCATGGCTTCGGCCGCGTTCGTCACCAGGTTCATCACCGTCTGACCGAGATGGACCGGCGACCCTTTGATCCGCAGGAGATCTCCGGCAAAATTTCTGACGATCCGGACATGGGGGTGCCGGTCGAGCATTTTTGCACATTCCGGACTGTGCAGATAATCCTCGACCACTTTGGCCGGATCGAGAACCTCCATGACCATTGCCCCGCGGCGGGCAAGGGTCAGCAGGTCCTGAACGATGGCGGCGGCCTTCTGACCGGAGGTCCGGATGGTGGTCAGCGGCCCGGTCATCTCATGGTCTTCGGGCAACCGCATCAGCAGCAATTCAGGATACGACACCACACCGGACAGGATATTGTTCAGGTCATGGGCTACACCCGCCGCGAGCGTTCCTATCGCCTCCATGCGCTGGGCCCGGGACAGTTGATCCTCTATCTCTTTGCGCTCCTCGATCTCCTTGTGCAGCTGTCCGTTGGCCAGGACCAGTTCCATAGTCCTTTTGCCGACCAGGGTTTCCAACTCGTCGCGGTGCCGGGCCAACTCCTCCTCCCGTTTTTCCAGTTCGGCCAGCATCCTGTTGAAGCCATCGGTCAGACTGCCGAATTCGTCGTTATTGAGTTTTTGCGCCCGGTACGAATACTTGCTCTCCCTGCCGACCAGTTCCATGGTTTCGAGCAGCCCGAGAAGCGGCCTGGCGATAAGACGGTGGAGGCGGACCGAGACGAGCTGCGCCAGCACGCCCAGGGTGACGATCAGGGCAACGACCAGAACAATCGATTCAAGCAGCCTGGAGTAGAGTTCCTTCAGATCGGCCTTTATCGTGAGGTACCCCAAGCGCTTCCCCTCCAGCATTATGGGGGCGGCGAGCTTCAGATACCCTTTATCGAAGACATAGGCTGTAGCGGCCGTCCCGTTTTCATTGGTCACCTGATCGACAATCTCTTGGCTGATCCCTGCCGAATCGCTTTTTCCGTACCCGTCCTTGCGATACACGGCGAATTCCCGATCGCTGCC
>MGTI01000049.1:0-18564 GCA_001799365.1 Desulfobacterales bacterium GWB2_56_26
CATTCATCCTAATCCCCACAACTGGGGATTCGGCGCCCACTGGAATTCGACAGTTGCATTCTTTGGTCGCCCGGTCGGTGCCGCTGTCCCGCAAAGACGAAACGGCACCTGGAACATACGGAAAGGGCAAGAAAACATGGCGGAAAAAAAAGAAGCTCCACCAGAGAAAGGTGGAAATAAAAAGAAATTGTTCCTGATTATCGGTGCCGCGGTTGTAGTGCTTCTGATCGGAGTCGGCACCGCCTTTTTTCTTACGAAAAAGGCCCCCGAGCCTGAGGTAAAAGAGGACCCCGCCAAACAGGTGCCTGTGCCTGAACTCAACCAGATGGCAGATGTCGGCCCAATGGTCGACATCGAAGAATTCATTGTCAATATAATAAGCGGCGATGCGGTTCATTACGTCAAAGCCTCGCTGACTATCGAACTCACCAACGAACAAGGAAAAGCCGAGGCGGAGAAACGGATGCCGCAGATGCGGGATTCCATCCTCCTCTTGGTCGGCAATAAAACCTTTGAAGAATTGCAGGATCTGCAGGGGAAAAAACAGCTCAAAGCGGAAATCACCAGCAAGATCAATTCTTTCTTGAAAGCCGGTAAGGTGAAAGACGTTTATTTTACCAACTTCGTGGTGCAATAAACGAAGCGAACGAGTCATGGAACAGATTCTCAGCAAATCGGAGATAGCCGATCTCCTGAAGGCAATACGCGAAGGCAGGATCTCACTCGATCTTGACGACAAAGAGCAGGATGCCTTTCTTGCCTGCACGTCGATCAATCTCTTCCAGTTGACCCGCCCCGACAGCGAACTTTTTCGAATTCCCAATTTCGACATCATTCTCGATCTTTTCTGCCGGATTTATGCGACTTCGCTGACCAATCTTCTGCAACGAAATTTCACTATTAACAGAGTCAGTCTCGAGAGCCATGAGTTTCAGAAATTCATGACCGACAAGCACAGCCCGGGCGCAATCGGCATACTCGACATGGCTCCTCTCAAATATGGCGCCCTGATGATTTTCGATGCCGCACTCTCGTTCTCCATGCTCGAAATCATGCTCGGGGCATCGACCGAGTTGGGCTCACTGCACCTCAATCGCCGTCTCACCACCATCGAGCTGAATATTCTGAAGACCTTACTCTCCGACGCCTGCACCGATCTGGATAAATCCTTTGCTCAGTTGCTGGAGATGCATGCCTCGCTCATAAAACTGGAGAACAATGCCCGCCTGGTGTCGATCGTCGAACCGGATGCCGAGGTTATTGTCGGGACTTTCATGGTAAAAGTCGGTGAGCAATCCGGCCAGATACATCTGGTCTTTCCGTTTGCCACCCTGGAACCGCTGCGCGAAGCCCTGAAGCAATTGCTTAACATCTCCACTACTTCGCAGAGCACCTGGCAGGAGGTGCTCGAAGACGAAATCCAGGAGGTCGCGGCAAACGTCACGGCACTGTCTGGGAGTATCACCCTTTCCATCAACCAGATTCTGCAATTGAACGAGGGAGACATGCTGTATCTCGATTACGACCCGAATGCGCCCTTGAAAGTCCTGGTTGAAGATAAATTGAAATTTTATGCGATTCCCGGCACCCATAACGGCAAAAAAGCCATCAGCCTTACCGGCGTCGCTGGATAAAAAGGACTACTGCCATGAAACCGACTGGTAATTCCCGACCCGATCCTGAAGAAATCAAAGAACTCTTACAGGATGATTCCGCCGCGACTGCAAAAATCGCGAAATCTCCGGACCTGAAAAGCGGCAGAGGTCTCGATTTCCTCTACGATATCCCTCTGCAGATCTCGGTAGAGGTGGGTCGGAGCAAGATCCTCTTAAGAGATTTGCTGAAAATGGGCGAAGGGTATGTCATAGAACTCGACAAACTCGCCGGAGAACCCCTTGATCTCTATGTCAATTCCCGACTTATAGCCCGAGGCGAAGCGGTCATGGTCGGGGATAAATTCGGCATCCGGCTGACCGATGTGGTCAGCACCTTAGACCGCATCGAAAATCTCGGCTGAGGATGAAATCGATGGCGGTGATCCCCTGCTTCAAGAAACTCGCGGTTGTGCCGGCTATCGGCATGCTGCTCTGGCCGGCCTGCACCTCCGCCGAAACCAGCCAATTCGGCGCCTTGGATTCTTCTCTGCGGATGATCTGGGGCCTCCTGGTGGTGCTCGGCATAATACTTCTGCTCTACGCCCTGTTGAAAAAAAGATTTTCCCTGCTCACCCATAGCCCGCAACAGCAGATCAGGATAATCGAGATCAAGCCCCTCATGGGTAAAAAAGCGCTGTGCCTGGTCGAGGTACGAGGCCAGGAATTTCTGCTCGGCATAAGCGGCGACCGGGTTGATCCCATCGCCTGCCTGTCGAAGAAATCAGCCTCGTCCTTTGCCGAGACCCTGAAAGGATCGGGAACGGACGTGCAGCCATGACCCACGGTATTTTTCCTGGGAGGATAGTGCCGGTGCTGCTCGGCGCATTCCTCGTTTTGTTCTTTTTCCCCGACAGTACCGGCGCCGTCGCCCTGCCGACCATTACCCTGGGCGTGGACGAAGCAGAAAGCCCCAAGCAAATTTCCAATGCCCTCCAGGTCTTGTTCATCCTCACCGTTTTTTCGGTCGCGCCGGCCATCCTGCTGATGACCACCTGCTTCACCCGCATCGTCATCGTCCTCGGCTTTGTCCGTCAGGCCATGGGAACGCAGAATATGCCCCCCACCCAGGTGATTCTGGGCTTATCGCTGTTCCTGTCCTTCTTTATCATGTCGCCGACCCTGGACCGCATCAACCAGGAGGCCCTGCAACCCTACCTCGCCGAACAGATCAGTCAACCCGTGGCGCTGGAGAAGGCGCTGGAACCGATGCGTGACTTCATGCTCAGTCAGGTACGTGAGGAAGAACTCATCCTGCTGACAGAAATCACCATGAAGACGGAACCGGTCGAGAAGGAAGACATCCCGACACTGACCCTTATCCCGGCTTTCATGTTGTCGGAACTGAAACGGGCGTTCCAGATGGGCTTTATGATCTATATTCCCTTTCTGGTAATCGATATGATCGTGGCCTCAGTGCTCATGTCGATGGGGATGATGATGCTGCCGCCTGTCATCATATCCATGCCATTCAAGCTGCTGCTCTTCGTGCTGGTCGACGGCTGGAACCTTGTGGTCGGGTCCCTGATCAAAAGTTTCGGCTGACCGGATAGCAACCGAAAGCGAGCAGATCCCTTATCCGAATGCAGGAGGAGCCGATGAATCCCGAACTTGCCATAGATATCTGCCGCAAGGCGATTCAGACCGTGCTGTTAGGTTCCGCACCCATGCTCATTATCGGCCTGATCATCGGCCTGATTATCTCGATCTTTCAGGCGGCGACCCAGATCAACGAACAGACCCTCACCTTTGTACCGAAAATCATCGCCGTCTTTGTCACAATGCTGATCTTCGGGCCATGGCTGATTGAACTCCTCGTCACCTTCACCACCGGTCTATTCGAAGTCATGGCAACTCTCTGAACATGCCGGTCGATATCCAGCTCATCCCCCTCGAACAGTTTCAGACCTTTCTTGTCGTCACCGCCAGGGTGGCCGGCTTTATCGGTGCCATTCCGGTAATTTCGGCTGCCCAGACGCCAGGTCGGGTCAAAACGGCGCTGGTGTTTACCACTTCGCTGTTGCTCTTTCCCCTGATGCACGAAGCCGTACCCCAGCTCAGCTTTTCCCCTATTCCCTTTGCCCTGCTGATTGTCTCGGAACTCCTTCTGGGACTCCTGCTGGGTCTTGTTTCCCGCTTGATTTTTACCGCCGTCGAGTTCGGTGCCACCGTAATCGGCTACCAGATGGGTTTTGCCGCCGCCAATGTCTTCGATCCGCAGAGTGAAAGACAGGTGGCGCTGATTTCACAATTTCAGAATGTTTTTGCCATTCTCATCTTTCTGGCAATCGACGGCCATCATCTTTTCTTCAAGGCCGCAGCGAGATCCTATGAATACCTGCCGCCCGGCCAAATCGATTTTTCCGGCGAAGCCGTTCCCTATCTTATGCAACTTGGCTCGCATATGTTCGAGATCGGAGTCCAGTTCAGTGCGCCGGTGCTTGCCGTCCTTCTGCTCTCCGGCCTGATCCTCGGCATCCTCGCCCGAGTGTTTCCGCAGTTGAACGTCTTTCTCCTGTCTTTCCCCCTCAACATCGGCGCCGGCTTCATTGTCATCGCTTTGACACTCAATCTGATGTCTACTTTGATAAGACGGGAATTTGACAACCTCACCGAATGGATCGTCACCCTCCTCAACCATCTTGGCCCGTAAGACCTCATTGGATAGTCCGGCATAGGCCCGAAATTTGCAGATATTCTGCAGGGAATATACTCAGGTGCAAGTTTCAAGGAATTACAAAGTATAACGGGGAAATTACCGCCTTGAGCGGTTACTTACCAGCCTATGGCCGAAGAAAGCCCGACAGGGGGAGAACGAACCGAAGAACCGTCATCGAAACGACGCGAGGACTTCCGTAAAAAAGGCCAGGTCGCCCAAAGCAAAGAGGTTCAGACCGCAGCACTTCTCACCCTCACCCTCCTGTTCTGGCTGATGTACCTGCCGACCTTCTGGCAGGGATTCACGACCCTCATCTTTGCAATCTTGCAGGCAAGCGGTGAATTTGAGATCACTCCGGCTTCGACTATGTCCTTGTCCTTCTTTCTCCTGGAGAAAATCGGTCTGCTGCTCGCTCCCCTCTTCCTGCTGGTGGCAGTCATCTCCTTTTTCTCAAGCTTTTTCCAATTCGGCTGGCTGATCAAGTCCAACCCACTGCTGCCCGACTTTGCCAAGCTCAACCCGCTTACCGGCATGGCTCGTTTCTTTTCGAAAAGGTCCCTGATCGAGGTGGTCAAATCGATCCTCAAGGTGCTCCTGATCGGGTGGATCGCCTATTCAACCGTCTTCGATCACTTTGCCGAAGCCCTTATCCTGATCGATACCAGTATCGGTGCTACCTTAAGCTATCTTGCCGCTACCTCGGCTCTCATCATGGGCAAGATTTGTGCCGCCCTCATCCTCATGGCTTTTCTCGATTTCATGTTCGTCAGATGGGAACTCGAAGAAAAAATGAAGATGACGAAACAGGAACTCAAGGAAGAATTCAAAGAGAGCGAAGGCGATCCCCATATCAAGGCCCAGATCCGGGCAATTCAGCAGGAAATGGCCCGCAAACGAATGATGGCCGAAGTCCCCAAAGCCGACGTAGTCATCACCAACCCGACTCATCTCGCCGTGGCCATCCGCTATGAGGCCAAAAAGATGGATTCACCCATCGTGGTGGCCAAAGGGGCCGACCATCTGGCGATGAAAATCAGAGAAATCGCCAGAGAGAACAATGTCCCTATTGTTGAGAACCCGCCCGTGGCTCGATTATTGCATCAATTGGACCTGGGACAACATGTACCCGAGGATCTCTTCAAGGCGGTTGCTGAGATACTCGCCCATGTATATTCATTGAAAGGCAAAATTCGTTAATGGAACTGACCACGGTACAAAATACGCTCAGCAACCTGCAGTATAGAAAGTTGCTTGGCCGCAGCGACATCGTCGCCGCCTTTGGTCTGGTCGCCATTCTGATGATCATGGTCATCCCCCTGCCGTCGATCGTTCTCGATCTCTTCCTGTCGATGAATATCACCATCGCCCTGCTCATCCTGATCCTCAGTCTTTATACGGTCAAAGCCACCGATTTCTCGAGTTTCCCGTCGATTCTGCTGACCACCACCCTGTTCAGGCTGGCCTTGAACGTGGCCTCGACCCGTCTGATCCTCCTCCATGGCGATGAAGGTCCCGGCGCCGCCGGGGCCGTTATCATGTCCTTCGGCCAATTCGTCGTCGGCGGCAATTATGTGGTGGGTATTGTTATTTTCGTTATTCTGGTCCTCATCAATTTCATGGTCATCACGAAAGGTGCAGGCCGGGTCGCCGAGGTTGCCGCCCGCTTCACCCTGGACGCCATGCCGGGAAAACAGATGGCCATCGATGCCGATCTGAATGCCGGCCTGATCAATGAAGACGAGGCCCGGCGTAGGCGCGAGGATATTGCCAAAGAGGCCAGCTTTCATGGCGCCATGGACGGTGCCTCGAAATTCGTCAAAGGCGATGCCATTGCCGGCATCATTATCACCCTTGTCAATATCGGCGCCGGTTTTGTCATCGGCGTGGCCCAGAAAGGCATGCCGATGGCGGAGGCTGCCGCCAATTATACCATTCTGACAGTCGGCGACGGCCTGGTAGGCCAGATTCCCGCCCTGATCATTTCAACCGCTGCGGGTCTTTTGGTCACCAGAGCGTCCGGAGATAAGGATTTCGGCACCGATCTCAAAAAGCAGTTCTCCGGCAACGCCGTTGCCCTCTGGGTCGTCTCCGTAATGCTGATCATGTTCGCCATCATCCCGGGGATGCCTTTCTTTCCGTTCCTCCTGCTCTCTGTCTCCGTCGCCATCATGGCCTACCAGATCGACAAATCGCAGAAAAAAATCATCGAGGATGAAAAGGCCGCAGTGCCGCCCCCGCAACCGACGGTGCGCAAGGACGACAACTACGAAGAGATGCTGCATGTCGACCTGTTGCAGCTGGAAGTCGGCTATGGTCTGATCCCCTTCGTCGACTCCACTCAGGACGGGGAACTGCTGAACCGCATTCAGTCGATCCGTAAACAGTTCGCTATGAACAACGGCTTTATCGTGCCGCCCGTCCATATCCGGGATAACCTGCAGCTCACCCCGAACCAGTACACCTTCTCCCTGAAAGGCGTGAAGGTGGCCCAGGCGGAGATTCTGCCCGGTCATTACATGGCCATGGATCCTGGCATGGTCACCGAAACCATCCGCGGCATCGCCACCACCGAACCCTCCTTCGGACTGCCCGCCATCTGGATAACCTCGGACAAGAAAGACCGAGCCCAGATCGCCGGCTACACCGTGGTCGACTGCACCACCGTCATGGCCACCCATATCAGCGAAATCATCAAGCAGCATGCCTATGAACTGATCGGCCGCCAGGAAGTCCAGGGGCTGCTCGACAACCTGGCAAAAAATTATCCGAAGCTGGTCGAGGAATTGGTGCCGACCATCCTCTCCCTAGGGACCATCATGCGCGTCCTGCAGAACCTCCTGAAGGAAGGCGTATCGATCCGCGACCTGCGCACCATCCTGGAAACTCTGGCGGACTGGGCACAGGCCACCCACGATACCGACATCCTCACCGAATACGTGCGCCATGCCCTGTCCAGGACGATCAGCAGTGAACTCGCCGTAAACGGGGTCATCCCGGTCATCACTCTCTCCCGGCCGGCCGAAGATGCCATACGAAACTCCGTCCAGCATAAGGAAACCGGGGCCTATCTCGCCATCGATCCGATCATCGCCCAGCGGTTGCTCGACTCCATCGGCCGCGGCATTGCCCTCTTTGAAGGTGGCAGCCGTCCGGTAGTGCTGGCGGCGCCGCAGATCCGGCCCTATGTGAGAAGCCTGACTGAAAGATATTATCCGGCCCTGGCGGTTATTTCCCACAACGAAGTCATCCCCAATCTCAAAGTCCGATCCCTTGGCACGGTGACCCTCGATGCAAGTTAGAGTCTTTGAAGCCGCCGATATGACCTCCGGGCTGAAGTTGGTAAAAAAAGAACTCGGCCCAGATGCCCTTATCCTTTCGACCCGGACCATAAAAAGCGGCAAACTGGGCCTCATTGGCAAACCAGTCCTCGAAATCACCGCAGCCGTAGATACCGATTATCCCAAGGAAAAAGTTTTCGAACGACCGGCCGCCGCAATGCCGGCGCCCGGGCCTTCCAACTCCGGCAGAAAAAGTTCGGGGTTCAGACATACCGTCGGCGACTCCGTCGAACAATACCTGCTTCAGCGCGGCGCGGAATCGGCCGATACCGCAGTACCTGCTCAGCACCTCGATACCCCCCGCGCCGTTGCCGGACGAGACGGTAAGCTGCAAAACGAGGTCGACGAACTGAAGGACCTGGTCAAGAACCTGGCCGGCCAGATCGCTCAACTGGCGGAGAAGGAAGTATCCGTTTCCAAACAAGACAACCAGCTGAAGGTCACCTCCGTCGGTCCGGAGAGACGATTCAACGCTCCGGCACTCCACGGCGATTATATCCTTTCGACGCTTGTCGACCGGGGCATCAACATCGAAACCAGCCGTACCATTGCCGGATTCTTGAGAGAAAGTTACACCGAACAGGAACTCGGCAATCACGACCGGATCCGGGCCATGATCGTCGCTACCATTCAGGATCTGCTACATGTCGCCCCGCCCATTTTCCAGGACCGCACCACTCAACACCGCATCGCCCTGGTCGGTCCCACCGGGGTCGGCAAGACCACGACGCTCGCCAAGATCGCGGCGTCCTACCTCGGCAGCCATTCTTCGTCCATCGCCCTGATCACCATCGATACCTACCGCATCGCGGCGGTGGAGCAGCTCAAGGTGTACGGTGAGATCATGCACCTGCCGGTGGAAGTGGTCATCAGCCCGGAACAGCTGGAGGCGGCGCTCGAAACCCATAGGAACAAGGAACTCATCCTGATCGATACCGCCGGCAGAAGCCCGCGGGACAGCCTGTGCATCAAGGAGTTGAGTTCCTTCCTTCGGCCCGAGTTCGGCATCGACAAGCACCTGGTGCTGTCGGCCACCACCCGCGAACAGGAGCTGCTCGATACCATAGAACGCTTTAAAGGTCTTGGCATCACCCACACCATCTTTACCAAGATAGACGAATGTGCCAACCTCGGCATTCTTCTCAATGTCCAGATCCAGAACGCTAATCCGTTGTCCTACATCACCAACGGCCAGCGTGTTCCGGAAGATATTCTCGAGGTTACCCCGAAAACTGCAGCTGAAATGATCATGTCTTTACAGGAAGGATCAATGCATGAGTAATATTTCCCGCACTGCGGCCGATCAAGCCAAAACCCTCAGGGATCTGAATTCCAACCGCCCCGGCCCCCTGCCGCCGATCAGGACGGAGCAGCCGACCAGCGTCTACTCGATCACCAGCGGCAAGGGCGGTGTCGGCAAGACCGCCGTCGTCGCCAATCTCGCCTATACCCTCGCCTCGTTGGGCAAACGGGTTCTCATTCTCGATGCCGATTTGGGCCTCGCCAATATCGATGTAGTCTTCGGGATCTCTCCGACCTACAATCTCAATCACTTTTTTACCGGCGACAAGGACCTCCAGGACATCATGGTCGAAGGTCCGATGGGCATCAAGATCCTGCCCGCCGGCTCCGGCTTTCAGAACTTCACCAATCTCGACTCCGGGCAGAAGATGCGGCTCCTCGACGGTCTCGACGCCATGCAGAATCACTTCGATTACGTGCTGATAGACACCGAAGCCGGCATCTCCGAGAACGTCACCTATTTCAATACCGCTGCCCAAGAAATCCTGGTGGTAACGACGCCCGAACCGACGGCGATCACCGACGCCTACGCCCTGATGAAACTGCTTTCCACCCAGTATCACGAGAAGCACTTCAACCTGGTGGTCAATCAGATCCGGGACGAGGACGATGCTTTGGACGTCTACCGCAAACTGACCATGGTCGCCAATCGCTACCTCGATATCTCCATCGATTACCTCGGCTCGATCCCGGAGGATCGGCAGATGGTCGATTCGATCCGCAAGCAGAAGGTCATTTGCGAACTGTTCCCCAACTCCAAAATCACCCATGCCTTTCGTCAGCTGGCCGGCCGCATATGCTCCGAACCGACGCAGAGCGCCCCCAAGGGAAATCTGCAGTTTTTCTGGAAGAAACTGCTGCAGATGGGGGGTTAGGAGGTGGTAATGCCCTACACGCATAATCCCCATCCCGACGATAAGTCTCAGCTTATCCGGGACCATCTCTACCTGGTCGACATCATTGCCCGGCGCATGGTGACCCAGGTCCCGTCGTACATGAACAAGGACGATATCAAGAGTGCCGGCATGATCGGCCTTCTGGATGCGGCCAACAAGTTCGACCCGGCCAAAAACATTCTCTTCAAAACCTTCGCCGAATACCGCATCCGGGGAGCGATCCTCGATGAAATGCGCAAACTCGACTGGTTCTCCCGGACGCTGCGCGACAAGCAGAATAAGATCGGCAGGACCATCTTCGACCTTGAGCTGCAGCTGGGCAGGGATCCGGAGGACCACGAAGTGGCCAAGGCGATGAATATCTCCCTCGACGAATACCGCAGCATGGTGGGCGAAGTCAGCCATCTCGGGTGTGTCAGCCTCAACGAAACTCTCGATAAATCCGAGGAAGGCAGGTCGTTCCTCGATTATCTCGTCGACGAGCGGCCCGGATCCATGCCGGGGGCGAATATCGAAGAACAGCAGCTGACCAAAAAGGTCGCGGAAGTCTTGGCCTTGCTCTCGGAAAAGGAGCGGCAGGTGATCTCGCTCTACTATTACGAAGAGCTCACCCAGAAAGAGATCGCCGAGGTGCTTGAACTCACCGAGGGCCGGATATCCCAGTTGCACAGCCAGGCCCTCATCAAGCTCAAGGCGAAACTGGATGCACGATTATACTGATTGAAACCGGTAAACTCTCATTCACTATGGAGAAAAACTATGGAACAGCTCAATGTGTCGGTATTTTTCTCAGTCACTGCCTTTATTCTGCTGGCCGTCGTGCTCGGCAAGGCGATCATCCTGAAAAAGGCCAACACCCTGCTTTCCCAGCAACTCACCGAAACCTCCAACTCTCTGGAGGCAACCAAGAGAAACCTCGCAACTCTGCGGGAAAAGCAGCAGAAATTAAACGAATTTCAAAACAATTTGAACGACGCAGAGCTGTCGACCAAAATCCATAAATCCCGGGGCGCAGGCACCGACCGGCCGCGAACAACACCGGAGCGGTACAGCTACATCCATTCCCTGGCCAGCAAGGGTCTGTCGTCGGACGAAATAGCCTCCGTCTTGACCATCTCCACCCATGAGGCACGGCAGCTGGTGACACTCGCACGAATTGCTCAAGGAAATTAGGAGCCGTTACGAAATAACCAGGCCATTTTTTCACCCATTTCGTTACGGCTCCTTAGACCGTTCCGGGCATTACCTTGGCCGAGTAATTTTTTGATAACGGCTTAGAAAGATAATGATTTGCATAAGAGATTTAAGAATGACCGGCAAGAAACCGATAAGAGAATAAACAGGTTAATCTTTGACTGAAATTCTAAGAATCCAACGGACCGCAAATAATGGTATCGGGAAAATACAGCGCCCTCTCGGGGGCGATCGCGAGGGAACAGGCAATAGCCAACGTCAGCAACAACCTGGCGAACATCAGTTCGAGCGGCTACAAGAAATCCCAGGTGAGCTTTGAATCCCTGCTCCGCGGGGAGCAGCAGACGAAACAGGCGAAAGGCATCAACTACACCCGGATACGCCAGAATTTTTCCGACTTTTCTCCCGGGGCAATCCGCCAGACGGAAAACCCGCTCGATCTCGCCGTGCACGGCGAAGGGTTTTTCAAGGTCCAGGGACAGAGTTCAGTGCTCTACACCCGGCGCGGCGATTTCACCCTCAACGCCGAAGGGGTTTTGACCACCGGCAACGGCCTGCCCGTTCTCGACGAAGGCAATGGTCAGATTACCATTCCCGATACCGACACCAGCAAGGTCGCGGTCGGCGACAACGGAACCATCTATCTTCTTGGCCCGCAGGGGGCAAGAACCGAGGTGGCCAGACTGGCCGTAATGGAAATCGACGACAAACAGAAGCTGAAGCGCGAGGGCGATACCACCTTTTCCCTCGAACAAGGCGGCACCGAGACACCAAGCGAAACTTCCCGGGTGATCCAGGGTAGCCTCGAACTCTCGAACATCAATATGGCCGGCGAACTTACCCAGATGATCGACAACTACAGGACCTTTGAAAATTATCATAAAGTTCTGAAGAGTTATTCAGTGATTTCGGAACAGCAGGATGAACTCGGCACACTGGGATAGGGCATGAACTCCAACCACAATAACAGAAAGAAGGATAGACAATGATCCGCTCACTTTGGACCGGCACCACCGGCATGCACAGCCAGCAGCTGAATATCGATGTCATTGCCAACAATCTTGCCAACGTCAGCACCAGCGGCTTCAAGAAGAGCAAGGCCGATTTTCAGGACCTGCTCTACCAGACCATGAAGGTGCCGGGCAGCCAGAGTTCCAACGATACCGAATCGCCGACCGGCATCCTCGTGGGCCTAGGCGTCAAGCCCGCGGCGGTGAGCAAGGTCTTCACCCAGGGCGATCTGATCCAGACCGAAAACGAACTGGACGTTGCCATCGAAGGCGAAGGCTTTCTTCAGATCGAAATGCCGAACGGCAACACCGGCTTCACAAGATCGGGGGCGTTGAAACGGGACAGCAACGGCCGCTTGACCAACTCCGACGGCTATCCGATCCTGCCGTCCATCACTATTCCCGACGGTGCCCGCCAGATTACCATTGGCGAAACCGGGATCGTCAGCGCCATCATTGGAGACGATACCGCCAGCACCGAGATCGGTACCCTGGAACTGGCCACCTTCACCAACAACAGCGGACTCTCGGCCATCGGCAAGAATCTCTTTGAAGAGACTTCCGCCTCCGGCACGGCTCAAACCGGCACCCCCGGCACCGACGGCTACGGCACCCTTCTCCAGACCTATCTGGAAGGCTCGAATGTCAACATCGTCGAAGAACTGGCCAGCATGATCACCACGCAGCGGGCCTATGAAATCAACTCGAAAACCATTCAGACTTCGGATGAAATGATGCAAACCACCAACAACCTGATCTAATTTCTCGGTATGATTAAGGTATTGCTCATAGTATTGCTCATCTTCGGACTTTGCCGGACAACCGGGGCAACGGAGATCATCTTCAAACAGACGGCGGATGTCGACGATGCCGTCATTCGTCTGGGCGATGTTGCCAACTTGGGTGAGAAAACCGAGCTGACCCAGGCGCTTGCCACCCTGACAGTCGGGCAGGCGCCCCCGCCCGGCGAGCCAATCGTGCTCCGCGCCCAGACCATCCAGCATGCCCTGCTGACGGGGAAAGCGGTGCCGGAAGACACGGCCTGGTCAGGATCCCCTGCTATCACGGTCAATCGTCTGGGAGTAACTATCGGACCAGACAGGATAATGACCATTATCGCCGACTATATCCACGATCAGAAAAAGAACCTGCCCGAAGCGGAAGTAAAATTTATCCCAACTTCGCTGCCTCTGCCTTTTCAGCTGCCAAAAGGAGAGCTTGCCACCGAGGTCATCCCCTCGAATCCCGGAATACTGGGCAGTTCGAGGTTTTCCCTCATCTTTCGCGTGGGTAACGAGGTGGTCAAGAACATGTCGGTCCGCGGCAAGATCGAGGCTATCGCCAATGTGGTCGTAACCGGCCAGGCCCTGCCGAAGGGCAGCATTTTGAAACCCGAATTGCTGTCCACCGCCCCGACGGATATAAGCGACCTTGTCGCCCCCCAGTTTGAGCCGAACGATCTGGCGGGTATGAAACTTACCCGAAGTCTTCGGGCCGGCTCGCCCGTGCTGGCCGGCATGGTAGAGTCCCTACCCGTGGTGCGACGCGGCGAAAAAGTGAAAATATTCTTGAATTCTGGTTCAATGCACATCTCTGCAACGGGCTTTGCCTTCACCGACGGCCGGATCGACGAGATGATACGGGTGCAAAATCTCAGTTCGAACAAACTCATCTATTGCCGGGTTGCCGCACCGGGCCTGGTGGAGGTGCTGCTGTAATATGAAAACGATATTCTTGAGCATAGCCTGTCTTATTCTGCTGATGGCATGCGCCGCACCGGAGCAGCCCCTGGTCGCCATCAAGGAACCGCTTGAAGAAATCCAGCCGGTCGTCGAAGAGCAGCAGGAAGCCGGGTCGCTGTGGCATGAGAGCAATACGTCGATGTTCTCCGACCGCAAGGCGAAAGAAGTCGGCGACATCGTCACCGTGATTATCTCCGAGCAGGCCAGTGCCTCCAAGGAGGCCAAGACCTCGAGCAGCAGGAACTCGAACATATCGGCCTCCATCCCCAATTTCTTTGGTCTGGAAAACGCAGAGCAGTTGACCTCGCTCCATAATCCAATCGATCTTGAGAACCTGGTGAAAGCAGACTTTGCCAACGGGTTTGATGGCAGCGGCAGTACGACCAGAAAAGAAGACCTGAGCGCCTTCCTCACTACCCAGGTGGTCGGCCGGTACCCCAATGGCCAACTCAAGATCCGCGGGGGCAAAGAAGTGATGGTTAATAACGAGGTCCAGATCATCTACCTGACCGGCATCGTCAGACCTGTGGACATAACAGCCCAAAACACCGTGAATTCGACCAAGATCCTCAACGCCAGGATCAGTTATACCGGCAAGGGTGCGGTCAGCGACAAACAGCAGCCGGGCTGGATGATGCGGATGATCGATAATGTCTGGCCATTCTAATTCTAAAAATTTGTCTTCAAGGCGAGGTTTGCTTTTCGTAGGGTGCGCCGTGCGCACCAAGGAGCACCAGGATGGTGCGCAAGGTGCATCCCTACAAGAAGCGTAGCTCATTGAATTAAGAATATATGCGAAGCTAACTATGACTCTCGGAGTCCGGATATGAAAGCCTTCTCCCTCCTTCTCATTGCTATCGCCCTCGCCGCGCTGTCTTGTGCCGGCAGCGCGGATGCAGCCCGAGTCAAGGATCTCGCGCAGCTCCACGGCGTCCGCAACAATCAGTTGATGGGCTACGGACTTGTCACCGGCCTGAACGGCACCGGTGACGATATGAAGAAATCGGTCTTCACCCTGCAGGCTGTCTACAATATGATGACCCGTCACGGCATTACCATCAATCCCGACAATATCAACGATATCAAAGTGAAAAACGTGGCCGCGGTGATGGTCACCGCGACGCTCCCGCCTTTTGCCAAATCGGGATCGACTCTCGACATCCAGGTTTCTTCCATGGGCGACTCGAAGAGTCTCGCCGGCGGCACCCTGCTCATGACGCCACTAGCGGGACCGGACGGCAATGTCTACGCGGTCGCCCAGGGACCGGTTACCGTCGGAGCATTTGCATTTGGCGGCAAAGCGGCGCAGGTCCAGAAGAATCATCCAACCGTAGGCAACATCTCCGGCGGCGCCATCGTCGAACGGTCGTTAGCCGTGGACCTTGGCACAGGCGGCAAGCTGCAGTACCAATTGCGCAACGCCGATTTCACTACAGCTGCCAACATGGCCCAGGTTATAAACGGCCGGTTCGGCGAAAACACTGCCTTTCCCGAGACTTCCGGTCTGGTCAAGGTGAATATTCCGGAAGAATTCAAGACCGATATCGTCGATTTCGTGGCGGCGATTGAAGTTCTGAATGTCGAAGCCGACTCTACGGCCAAAATCGTGGTGAACGAACGGACCGGAACCATCGTTATGGGCAAGGACGTTCGTTTGTCGACCGTAGCGGTTTCCCACGGCAATTTGAGCCTCATCATTCGCGAGGAGGCCGAGGTCTCCCAGCCGAATCCCCTGGCCGAAGGGGAAACTGTGGTCGCTCCCCGCACCGACATCAAAGTCGTCGAAGAAGATGGTCAACTGGTGCTGCTCGACATGAACAAGGGCGTATCGATCGGCGATATTGCCAACGCCCTCAATGCCATCGGCGCGACTCCCCGGGATCTCATCGCCATTTTCCAGGCGATCAAGGCATCCGGCTCGTTGCACGGTGAACTGATTATCCTTTAGCCCATCTCCTGGCCACCGAGGAGCCTGAAAAGGTTTATCCCTATGGATCTGAAAATAGACCCCCGCATCCTGACCAGCCCTGCGACGCAACCCCGCACCGATAAAAAAACCCGGGATCTGCAATCTCTCAGGGAATCGAGCCGGGAGTTCGAGACCCTTCTCGTTATGGAAATGCTGAAATCCATGCGTAAATCGATACCGGAAGGCGGCCTCTTCGAGAAGGATGTGGCTACTGAAACTTTTACCGAAATGCTCGATATGGAGACGGCAAAAGCCACGACCAGCGGCAAGGGACTTGGCATAGCCGAATTGATGTACAAGCAGATGGCGGACTTGATCGAAAAGAAAAAATAGTTTTCCCCGAATTTTCTTTTTCCTCTCTCATTTTCTTCTCTCGGGCATATAAGGATTTCACTTTCCACAGCTCTCCTTCCACACCCGTCAATGGGTTGGATCCCTTCCAAATTCTCTATCAAAGCGTTGGAAAAAACTTCTAAACTTTTCTCCAAAGGCCGCCGATATTAATCTTGACAGAAGAGTCAATGGCGAAAAAGCGGTGCACGGATGCATGCTATAATCGGCAAGGAGGCAGAAATGATTGAAAATTCAATAATCAACTCACAACTCCCGGCAAGAACGCAAAATAGTCACCAAGCCGGAAATATTTCGACATACCAGCAGAGCGGACATCTGAAAGAGGCAGAATCATTTACCATAGAGACTGACCAGGTATCGCTGTCCTACAGCACTGAGTCGGTTCTGACCTACGACAGCTCCATGACCCTGCGTGGCGGCCAAAACGACGGGTATGATCTGCTGAGAGGTTTGGTGCTCAATCTTTTCAAGGAACAGGGCATTGATTATAAAATTGCCACCGACGCGGGCGAGATCGATCTCACCACGCTGACCCCTGAAGACGCGCAGGATCTCATTGCCGACGACGGCTATTTCGGGGTAGAACAGACATCGCAGCGTATTTTCGATCTGGCGGTTGGCATCGCCGGTGGCGATCCAACCAGGTTGGACGCCATCAAGGCGGGGGTGGACAAAGGTTTCCAGGAGGCTATCGACGCATTCGGCGGCTGGCTTCCGGATATCTCCTATGACACCTACGATGCCGTTATGAAAAAATTCGATGATTGGGCTGGCCAAAGCGACAGCCAGGATTCATAACCTTAAGGTGATGCGATGAGCGTGGAATTTTTCGGAGTCGGTGGCCCGGGACAGATCGGCAGCTTAAAAAAGCCGCAGAAGGTCCAAGCCGATAAAAAAGCGGAAGGAGTTGGAGAAGACAAGGTGCAGTTCTCTTCGGTACTTCAGGACGTGAACAAGGTAAGAGGCGCAGCGGCCGGCAGCGATGTCGAGAGAGCCGCCCGGGTGCAGGAGCTAAAGGCGCAGGTTAAAGAGGGTTCCTATCAACCCGACCTGCAGAAGGTCTCCGCCTCATTGTTACAATTCTTAGTTGAGAACAGATAACCATGGAAACCGGGACCACCCACGAATATCTCGTCCGGTTGCGTAACCTCATCCTTCTGGAAAGAGAGTGCGCCAAGGCACTCGATATGAAAGGAATGATCGAGGCCATGCGCGCCAAGGAAGAAATCGTCGGGGTGCTGGCCCATATCAAAGTTATCGATAAAGAAGACCGGACGCTGGCCGCAGAGATCCGGGCGGAAAACCGGCGCAATGCCTTTCTGTTCAAATCGACTCTCGACTGGATCCGGGAGACAATGGAATTTTTTGGCCACAAAACCGTCACCTCCACCTACTCAGCCTACGGCAATAGCGTGGCATCCCAGGTAAGCGGTCGACTTCTTTCAGGAAGGATTTGATATGGCCGGTCTATTCAGTGCACTCAACTCCGCCAGGACATCGCTTGAAGTCAATCAGAAAGCGATCGAGATCGCCGGCAACAATATCTCCAACGTCAATACCGAGGGCTACTCCCGGCAAAAGGCGGAGTTTGAGACCTATCCGGCGGTCAATTTCGGCAACTTCTTCATCGGCCAGGGGGTCAAAATCAGCGATGTCAGCCGTGATTACGACGTCTTCATCGACCGGCAGATCAAGCAAAAAGCAGTCGATTTCGGCCTGCAGGATGCCTTGACCCGTCCTCTTTCCGAGCTTGAACGGGTATTCAACATCACCGAAGACAATATCTCTACCGATATCGACAACTTCTTTGATTCCCTCCAGGAGCTTTCCGCCGATCCGAGCGATCTCGTGCAAAGAAACAATGTCATTCTCCAGGGGGAGGTGCTCTCGACCAATTTCAATAATGCGGTCAATGAACTTAACTCTATCAAGGAAAACATCAACAACACCATCGTGTCCAAGCTCGACAACGTCAACTCCCAGCTGACCGAAATTGCCGATCTCAACGACCGCATCTACCAGATCGAAATCCGCGGCCAGACGGCAAACAGCGCGAGAGACCAACGTGACGTGGTGGCCAAGGAACTGGCCAAGACTCTCGGCGCCCAGTTTTATGAAGACCAGAACGGCATGATGGCGGTGATGCTGCCCGGCGGGCTTCCCCTGGTTCAGGGGAATATGGCGATGTCCATTTCCGCCGACACCTCGGGCGCAGACATGGTTCTCCAACTGCATGCCGGCGGCGTAACCAGGAATCTTGGAGAAAACACCCTGGGAGGCGAATTTAATGGCCTTCTCAACATGAGGGACACTTTCATCCCGGACCTGAATGCTGATCTGGACAAGCTGGCTTATGAGCTGAGCGTCCAGGTCAATCTGCAACATCAGGCCGGCGGCGCCCTCGATTCGAGTACCGGGAATCTTTTTTTCAGTGTCCCTCCTAACTAT
>MGTI01000049.1:18645-18975 GCA_001799365.1 Desulfobacterales bacterium GWB2_56_26
GCCGCCAAGGTTGCCGCCGGCGCTGCGCCCGACCCCGGTCCACCGGTCGGAACCGTCGCCCCAGGTGATAATTCCAACGCCCTGATCCTCTCAAATATCGGCGACAAGTACCTTATCGGCGGCACCGACAGCTTCACCTCGCTGTACGGGAAAATTGCGGCCAAGGTCGGTGTTGAAAGCAACCAGAATCAGCTCTCGCTGAAAGGAGCGCAAGACGCTCTGGTGCAGTTGGAGAATTTTCGCGACGGTCTGGTGGGCGTATCGCTTGAAGAAGAAATGATCAGTCTCATTCAATATCAGCGCGGCTTCCAGTCATCCGCCAAATTCCTT
>MGTI01000050.1:0-798 GCA_001799365.1 Desulfobacterales bacterium GWB2_56_26
AAATATACATTCATTATAAAAATGTTTTAACCACCGCCTCCACACGGACTCCGCTAACAGCGCGGGTCCGGTGAGGCGGAACGTTATGTGCACTGATAAATTATGACTACAGAATCAAAGAATCATAAAAGAACTACTTCGCTCGGTGATTTGGGTGAGTTGCTTGCTCTCAAAGCTCTTGTTGATAATGGTTTTGAAAGAATTGTCAATTTGAATGATGATAAGCGGAACCATCAATTCGCTGATATTTACGCAGAGAAAAACAATAAAGCAATTGTGATTAGTGTAAAAACAAGAAATAAGTATCAAAAAAAGAAGGATACAGATGAAAAATTGAAGTTAAACGAAAACTACAATTTGCTTTATGAAAACGGCAGTAGAAAAATTGAATACGTTAAACAAAAATATAATGCAGAGCCATATTGGATGGCTATTCAATTAGACAGATATACTTTCTCTATTTTTATTGGTAGTGTTGAAGAGTTGAATGGAAAGAAATCGATATCAATGAAAAAATGTGAAAAAGGAGTTTTAGGGAAGTGCATCGTAGAAAATCAAAGGCACTATTTTGATTATAGTTATTTTGGTAATCAAAAAGAGTAACTTAATTTAACGGGTAAGAATTTTGAGCGACAATATTTTCGATGAAGATGATGCGTTAGAAGTCATTCTTATTGAAGAAAGCCAAAATGATAAAAAACAAAAGAACAAAAGCGCAGGGTGTTTATCAATATTTATACTAATTTTTATTCCATCTATTTATTTGATATTAAAATAAAAAATCACATAACGAATAAG
>MGTI01000050.1:821-20891 GCA_001799365.1 Desulfobacterales bacterium GWB2_56_26
TCCACAATCTTATCCGTGGTTGGACAAGCCCGGGATCAATATAAGGAAATATCTTTTGTCGAAAAAATGCCGTGGAGTGCAATCGAACGATATGCACTTTTGTCAGGACGCAGTTGTCCCTTTACCTAATATAGGCCGAAAAAACATCTATCTCATACGGTCAACTGTCCTCCTGTTGAGATGATCAGTGAAGCGACGCCGGACAGAACTGTTATCCGGGGCTGATATTTCTGCGAAAGCGGACGATCATCATCGGCGATTGACAACAGGGGCACTTGTAAACCGGTCTTGGCCGAGGTACGAGTAGCGCTGTTATGACGTGCAAAATCAGTTGAACCAAAGAACGCATCTTTTTTGCATTGCCGTGGAGAAAACCATAGTCTCTGGCCCTTCTGAACCCTTTCGGCAGCACATGTTGCAAGATGAGATGCAGGAAATCCTCTCCCTTTAGCGTTCTGTATTTTGTTTTTCCGCTGCCACTCTCAATGTATTTGAATTTGACATCTCCGTCTCGGTTGGAGACGATATTTTTCTCACTTATCACCCCTCGATAGAGATAGCGGGACAAGTATTTCAGAGCTGGTATTCCTTTGCCGACACAGACACAATCGACCACCCACTTTTGGGTCACGCCTTTTGGGATGCTGAGACCAGCCACATTCAATTCCTGGAGAAAACGTGCACGAAAAACTTTCGCCAAGGCAAACTCGTTAAACAAGAATTTCTCTTTTACTTTTTTCCACCGCCGGCAGCGCTTGTCTATTCCACCGCCGGGAATTACTGCATGAATATGGGGATGAAAGTCAAGCTTTCTGGTGTTTGTGTGCAGTACCATGGTCATGCCGAGCTCAGCGCCGAGGTTTTTCGGGTTCAATCCGAAGTCCTTCAAGGTACTTGCAATGCATTTGAACAAGAGAGAATACACGATTTTTTGATTCGACCACGCCAGTGGTCGCAGCTCAAACGGCAGGGTAAAGGTTGCCATGAAATACGGTACCGGGAGCAATTTCTCCATCTGTTTATCAAGCCAGATACTGGCTTGATGGTTCTGACATTTTGGGCAATGCCGATTGCCACAGGAGAGTGGACGCCATTCGGTATGATCACAATCCGGGCACTGAACATACAGTTCCCCGGCTTCAGGGGTGCGGCAGGAAAGAATTGATTGAAGTGCTTTCCGGTGTCCGGGAAGCGCTGTGTCACCATATTTCTTGTCATATTCGTCATGATATTGACGGACAAGAGAGGCCAATTCCATAATCAGCCCCTCTCAATGTTGAATTGCAGCGAGTTGACCAGCTTATTGATGGTATCCAGGCTGTCTTTTTCTATAGCCTTTGTGAGATGGGTATATCGTGCGGTTGTGGTCGGACTGGAATGACCAAGCAGCGCCTGGATGTGACGCAGACTCAGGCCACGTTCAAGGAGGTGGGTTGCAAAGGCATGGCGAAGCGAGTGGGTCGAAACTTTTTTTTAATGTTGCACGTAGCAATGACTGCTTTCACCGCGCTTTGCGTACCCCCGGTGTTCATATGGGTGGTAGCCCGCCGGATAGCACCAAACGAGCCCCTGTAATTAGGAAAGAGCAAGGTTGGATGCCGATGCTCTTTCCAGAGCGTGCGTAGTGCTAACAAAGTGCGATCGGGTAAGGGAACCAATCGGTCTTTATGTCCCTTGCCCCGGCGTATGTGAACATGATTTTGACCGGCATCAATATCGCCGACTTGCAGCGACAATGTTTCTTCCAGGCGAAGCCCCATAGAGTACGTTGCCAGGATGAAAACACGATAACGTAATTTTTCGGATTTACAGATCAGTTGCTCTATTTCTGCAGGAGTGAAGATGTCGGGAATTGTTTGGATTTTTGGTGCTTTGACGATATTCAACCACTGCCAATCAAGTCTGAGCACATACTTCCAGTAGAACATCAGGCCCAGCCTGTCCAGCTTAACTGTGCTCCATGAGTATCTGTCTACCAGTTCTGCAAAATAGTTCTCCAACTGTTCCTGGCTCAATGTATCCGGGCAGCAATCGAAACGCTCGCCGATGCGACGGACAGCGCGAGAATACGCATCAATCGTTTTTTCGCTCTTGCCCTTGAGCTTGAGTAATCTCAGGTGGCGCTGATAGAGATCCTCAAATCGTTTTACTTCTGCTTTTTTCATGGTATACTCCTTTTCGTTGTAAGTGCCCGAAATTGGACAACTCTAGGAGAGTATACTCGATCTAGGTACTAGGCGTGGGGCCTTTTCCGCCGCGGAGCGGCTTCGTCCAACCACCTGCTGCACCGGACACGCAAACAACGCAGGTCGGTGACAGAGCAAAAGGAGGTCAAATATGACAAAACAAGCTAAGTTCTCTGCCGGCCGAAACATCGCAATGAAGGTACCCCCTCACCAGTACGATGCCACGGTTCACTTCTATCGCTCTGTGCTTGGTCTCAAAGAAATTACAGAGCACGCACCCGCGATTGGCTTCGAGTTCGGGTCTAACAATCTGTGGATTGACCGAGTGCCAGGTATGAGCCAAGCGGAAATATGGCTGGAGATTGTAACAGATGACATTTCGGCTGCAGCAGACCAACTTAAGGTCGCGGATGTAGTTCGCTGTGACGAAATCGAGCCGTTGCCTGATGGATTTCAGGCATTCTGGATATCTAGCCCATCGTCAATTGTTCACCTCGTATGTAACGAGAGTGAGTCATGGTCGTAGGGGCACCTAACCTCTTCTTTGAGAGTGGTTTTTGCTACGCTGCCGCTCCGCGAAAGCCCCTCAAGCAGCCGTTAGGCCCTTACCGAATCTATTCACACCCGTAAGGAAATTTCCACAATGGACATCCCACGGATATTCAATATCACTGAAAGTGCTCATCGCATCCATAACCCGTTCACACCCGAAAAGTTCGCCACTCTCGGCGCGGCGCTGCGTTTGGAATCGGGGACTCGAGTGCTCGACCTCGGCAGCGGTTCGGGGGAGATGCTATGCACTTGGGCACGCGATCACGGCGTCATCGGCACGGGCATCGACATGAGCCAGTTGTTCACCGAGCAAGCGAAACTCCGTGCTATAGAACTCGGCGTCGCCGATCAAGTTACGTTCATCCATGGCGATGCTGCCGGCTTTGTCTTCGACGAGAAGGTCAGTGTGGCAGCCTGTGTTGGTGCCACTTGGATCGCCGGTGGAGTCGCCGGCACTATCGAACTTCTCGCGCGTAGTCTGCGCACCGGAGGGGTCATCCTCATCGGTGAACCCTACTGGCGGCAGTTACCGCCGACGGAAGATGTTATAAGGGGTTGTCTTGCCAACTCAATATCCGACTTTCTCATGCTCCCAGGACTTCTCGCGTCTTTCGGCCACCTTGGCTACGACGTCGTTGAAATGGTTCTGGCAGACCAAGACGGCTGGGACAGATACGAGGCGGCCAAATGGCTCACCATGCGCCGATGGCTTGACGCCAATCCCGGCGACGAGTTCGCAAAAGATGTTCGGGCCAAACTGACCTCCGAACCCGAGCGCTACGCCGCTTACACGCGTGAATACCTGGGCTGGGGTGTGTTCGCGCTGATGCCGCGATGAAGCGCGATGGCAAGTAGTTTGTGCCTGAATTGCCGTCTTGGTCTAATCGTATCGGGGGACCGCCGAGAAGCTGCGCTTCTTGGTTTCACGGCCCCCAAGCTGAAAGTTAATGGAATGTCTATCGGCATGATGAACTACGTTAAGAAAAAGTACGTCGCTTGCCGTACATGAAATAGTCAGACATATCCTGTGTTTACAGTATGATAGTCTTGAGAAGCCACAAGCTTTTCCGGTTCGTCTGGTACTCGCCGTCATTTTTTCCTGATCTGTAATGTATCTGTAACGTATCTGTAATCAATGACCTGGTATGTTCTCCTTAATACGTTGGTTCTGTTCCCGGTTGATCAGCAAATAAGGAGTCGCGGTTATGAAAAAAGCAATATTCGGATTTGTAATAGCACTTATTCTCGCTGTGCCTATTGAAGCATGGGCAGTTGTTCTACAAAAAACATGACAAAGATGGAGGGATAGAGATGTTTATTAAAATGAAGAATCTCATTCCTACCGACAGAATGAGAAATGCTGACGATTTGTACCGAAAATGGCAGGAGATCCGTGCCGGGGAAAGCAAAGCTGTCATTATCGACCTGAGGACTGAGGTGGTCCGACAGTGGCCACATTCAAGACTCTACCCATATAAATTCAGACCATGCCTACACTATTCCCGGCAAATGGGTTGATCCCGAACAGGAAATGTGGGTGCTTTGCAGGACAACGTACAGAGCGACCTATCTCGCGGCCTTGCTGTACGGGTTTGGTTATAAAAATGTCTATCTTGTGAATAAAGGTATAGTCGACTGGTTTGATAAAGGATATCCGATTGTCAAAACAAAATATCTTCGTCGGACCGATGTGGTCAAATACGAAAAATTAAAGGATACATGCACATTCCGGGAAAACAAGTAATCAAGCACGGGTTCTGACAAGAATTAATCAGAGGTGGACTCTACCCCTTTTCAGCCAGAAGACAGCGACAGCGATGTAAGAGGTCTATGGCTTCGGTACTTTGCCGCTTTTGCTTAATGTCCTGACGATGATCGGAAACACCGCCGCGGCAGTTTCGTCGGACGCCAAAGCCTGCTGAACGGTCTTCGGGATGTAGTATCCATTTCCTTTGCAACAAAAAACGGAACAGCGCTGGCAAGCACGTTCAACCATTGTGTGTGAAGCTCCGACGAGTAGCCGACGGTAATGCTCAAATGCTGGTGACCAGCGGCGAAAGGACCTCGGTAGAGCGTAAGAGCCTCCGTGAGATATTGATTCACACCGGTTCGATGTGCCAAGGATGACTCAAGCTGCCGCACCTGCTGTTGAAATTGCCAACAGTCGACCCAGCAGAGATCTCCGTTTATAAAGAGTTGACCGCCCTGTTGCACAACAGCCTCATCATCGCCGAGCAGCTTGCGTAAACGGTGCAAGGTGGTATTGAGATTCTGACCAAGACACTGATATGCCCAGCATAGATTTTCTATAAGATCTATAACGACTCGCCGGTTGTGGCGCTGATCAAGAAGCGATTCGCAACGTCTCTGCCACTTCTTCAAGTCCGGATGGCCCTGATTGCGCAACAGCAAAGCCAGCAACATTCCCGCGGCGAAACGTGCTGTTATGTCTCTGTTGTCTTCACCTTCCGGCAACAATTTCCCCAACGATCGCCTTCGCTGATCCACCGATCCAGTTCGTAGAACCCCCTCGTAACATCATGAGAATTTCAACCACCGCGGACCAGCTCAGCACCTGGCCGATCACTTCCTGCTCGCGAGCAAACATCTCATAGACCCTGACACAGCACAGGCTGCTCGCCAGAGGATCGCTCGTTGACTGCGAGATGGCCTTCCAGAACATGAGCCATGGCTGCGTCTCTGGGTAGTCTTTCGGCAAAGCTTCAATCCAGGCGGATATGAGCCGGCAGCTTTTCCACGGCCGCGGCAAGAATTTGCCAAAAGACCGAATCTTGCGGAGCATCCTGAAAATTGTCGAAGACGAGCCATGAATTCGGTTTGATCCGGTGGTACAACGTGTCAAAATAGCGCAGGATGAAAACTTCAATATTGGGATAATGCTCCGGGGTAAGCAGCGGCATCGGCGGTACTTCCGGAAGCAAAAACGAAGAGGCGGCTAGTTTTATGCAGATTCATCGTGGCCCCTGATAAAAAAGTTCATCAAAAAAACCTGCGATATGAGTACTAAACCGGAGTCCATTGGGAGAAATATGCGACTGGCAATGGAAAGTGATTTACCGGAAATTGTGTCTATTTACAATACTACCGTTCCGACCAGGCAGTCTACCGCGGATACGGTCGAGATTACGGTTCAATCGCGCCTCGAATGGTTCAGGCAGCATCGTCCGGATAAATATCCGCTCATGGTTCACGAACAGGATGGGCACGTTGTCGCCTGGGTGAGTTTCCAAGCCTTTTACGGTAGGGCCGCTTACGACCGCACGGCCGAGATCAGCATCTACATTCTGCCCGAATTGCGAGGGCAAGGGCTTGGTCGCACCCTCATGGCCGAGGCCTTGGGAATCACCAAGGAGTTGGATATCAAGACCGTGGTCGGTTTCGTTTTCTCGCATAATACTCCCAGTATCAGGCTGTTCCATTCTTTCGGTTTTGCCGAATGGGGGAGACTTCCGGATGTGGCGGAAATGGATGGCAAGGAATACAGCCTGACGATCCAGGGAAAACGGGTGCATCCATAGCAGAAGGGAGGATACATGGTAGGAGTCTTCACCACGGGTAAAGTTGTCAGGAAAAGTGGCGGAAGCAGGTTTAATCACTATGTTCTCTCCAGGAGCCTGGCGGATTATGCCTTTTCTCCCCATCTCTTCGTTAAACTCGAAAAAATTATCCTCGGAATATTAAGTATATGCCTCCGGTATTTTTTTTCGAGTGTGCCTCGATCTGAGAATAAATTGCTATAATCCGACAGACTCCCATGGTTCACGCCAACGGCGACATTGAAAACAACTGCCGGGAGAGACATCATGCCCGAATTGCCCGATCTCGAAGCCTACCGAAGAAACCTCGAGCGGCTCGTCCTGCGAAAGCAAGTCGTTGCCGCAACTATCTATAAACCAGGCAGGGTCAGCGTTTCTCAAGAAGAGATCAACGATCTCGTGTCTGCAAGAATCGTTGCCCTCAAACGAAATGGCAAGGAGATGCTGTTTGAATTCGACAACGATAGGATGCTTGCCGTTCACCTCATGCTGCAGGGAAGAATAGACGTTGTCTCCGGGGAAGAAGAGATGCGGTACAAGATCTTTGCCCTGAACTTTCCCGATGCAAGTCTCATTGTGTCCGATCCCCGAGGCTGGGCCAAGATCAGGCTGGATCCGGAAAAGCCGGCAGCCCCCGACGCCCTCGCCCCGGAATTTTCTTTTGACTATTTTCGGGAGAAACTGAGGGATGCAAAGGCGAAAAGCATAAAGACCCTGCTGATGGACCAGGAAGTAGTCAGGGGAATCGGCAACGCCTTTTCCGATGAGATTCTCTGGGAGGCAAAAATTGCCCCGCAATCACCCGCGGGTCATCTGCCGGAGGAAACGGCTCGAACGTTGTATGAGGCTGTTCAGCGAGTCCTGTTGAGGTCCGTGGATGAAATCCTCGCCATCGATCCGGAGGTGATCCACGGCGAGATACGGGATTTCATGCGGGTGCATCATAAAGAAAAAAAGACCTCTCCGAATGGGTTCCCGATCAAGACGAAGAAAATAGCCGCGAGAAAGAGCTATTATACCGAGGAGCAAGTCGTCTATCCATGAATCTTAATCGGGGACCCTTCCCGTATTTTCATTAATTGCGTCGTGTTTAAAGAGGAGAGGGGCGAAGATTTCCGAGCCTGGTCTTCCATAAGTATTCTATGAAACGGCAGTATTACCAAATATAGTTAATAGCCAAATTCCCCTGCAAGCCCTTTGCGCCGTCAAAAACTTCCTCGATCTGACACTGCAGGCTCCATCTGTGATCGAGTTTCCATTCGGATCCTAGGGTCAACCCATAAACATTCTGCTCTACGTTGCTCTTTGCCAGATCTCCTGCTACCCAAACTTCGTTGGCATCGGAAAAATCGTGGACATATCTGAGTTTGGTCCATACATCTAATCGCTTGTCAGCGGTATCATACAGGTTTTTTCTCACTTCGATGCCAAGGCCACCTCGGTAAGAATTCCCTTGCTCCAATGATATACGAGCGCCCAGACTATCGTGGAAACTGTCTTGGTCGACGTTAGTATAGAGGAATTGAAGCTGTGGCTCTACCGACCAACCGGACTGGCTGCGGAAAGAGATACCGTTTTCGATTGTCAGGATCGTTACGTTCCCGTCATATTCCTGCTCAAGCGCATACCCGAGTTCACCGGGCACAGAATTATCCAGATTCAGTCCACCGTAGAGCAGAGAAATGCTTCCATACCAGGACCTATCGCTTGCCGGGGCATGTGTATAGAGGCCATATATTCCAGCAACCATCGCCTTTGATTCATTTTCAACGCCACTCATACCGTATTGTTGAAAGTTGATTCCCTGGCCGAGCAGGATGCCCAGATATGAACTTGATTCATCTGAAGACCATCCGTTGATCATCCGCTGCCAACCGAGGCTCATGCCAGCGGTCCTGGAATTTACATTGCCGCCATCGCTGTAATTTACATCACCACCATAGGCTCGCAGCCACAATTCTCCCAGCGACTCCTCGCCCTGAGCGGGATGATTGCCGGGTATTGCGTGTCGGGTCTGGTCGAGCTGGGCGGCGAGGTCCGTGGCGATACTGCGGCCAGCCTGCTGCGCACTTGTAATTGCACCTGAATAGCTTTTCAAATAATCAGGAGCATAGAGTGCGTACGTCAACCAACTGGCAGGGGCTCCGCGGTAATAATACTGATAGGCACCGCCGTTGCGATACTCACCGTTTCTCTCCATTGGCGCAGCGATTCCGGCGAGCAAAGTATATCCGGTCGGCACATCGATCACATAGATCCGCTGCAGATCGCTCCCCCAGGCTTCCAGGATCGCCAGCTGGTCCCGACTGTCCTGTATGCCTCGGTATCTATCACTCCACCAGCTGCCCAGATGACCTAAAGCCTCCTTGTAGCCACTGTTGCCCCGTCGAAATAAGCGCAGGTTGGAATCGGTTGTCACTATATCCAGCTTTGTGTCAGTGACCCCGGCTGTGCTGGTGAACGAATAAAAGTTCGAGTAATCCCGGGAACCATCAGCTGTCTGAAAAAATCGAGGATTAATGTCGGCATTCATCAGAATGGCAATTTTTCGATTCAGACGACTGTCAGTGACGCCATCATAAATATTGAAAGCATCCAACCCTCCCGAATAGGTTTTAAAGCTCGGCTCCGATTGAATCTCCTGATCAATATCCGCCAGAGTTTCAGCCGATGCGAACGAAGCCGGTAGCAGGAGGTAGATCGTCAGCAGCAAGGTTTCAGCCCGGGAGCAGGATATAGTCTTTTTCATAGTGCGCAGAGATTGCAGGATTTATGGTTTTCAAAATCTGGCTAAGCAAAAATAATTATCCGAGTTATCCAATCATAGTATCATTTAGGATGGATTGGCAAGGAGAGTGTATTACGGGAAGTGTCCCTAATTAAGGCAGGGAGATGGTGACTTGGAGGCCGGGTGGGGGGAGGGCGTTCCGGACAAAGCTAGAATGTTCAAGGGGCTGGACAGCGATGGCAGCGGCGGCCGCAACATGACGGAGTTGGAGGCTATGGGGCTGGACGGACTGACAGGCGAGAGCACCGAAACGTCCGAAGCGATTTCCGCTTATGACACCAATGGCGACGACGAATTGAGCCAGGAGGAACTGGAGGCGATGATGAAGGAGAAAGGCCCGCCGGAAAGAATCGGCGGGGCCAGCGCCCGGCAGATTGCCGATGCCTATCTGGCCAACTTGGGCGAGGATTCTTTGAGCCGTCTCCAGCAAATATTGGTTCAACTTGCCACGGATCTGTCGGCCGACGGTGATACCTCCTTCACCTGACCCGTTCCCCCTTCCTCCCTGGCCGACCGGCGTTCGTTCCATTTCCCGCGCTGGTCGGCTCTCTTCCCCGACACCCCTTGACGGTTCTGCCGGGCGATTACGTCCTGGTGAAAAAGCCGGCCTCCCGCAACCGGTGCGGAAAGGTGATGTAGTCATCGCCGTTTATCCCGATGACCGCAGCAGATGGCAGCGGCTCGACACCCTTGTCAATTCCTCAGAAGATCAGGTATAAGTACCGGAACGATGTATTGCCGGTGCGGCTTATGTTCAAGATGAGAAACGATTCCCGAAGCTCATGGATACATATCAAAATTTCGCAGAATTGGCTCGCAACGAACAGGAAGGCAGGGACTTCAGTATCCTCTTTCGAGACGTGGACTCACCGGTTGCCGTCATGGCGCCCCATGGTGGCGGCATAGAACCCGGGACCCTCGACATCGCCGGTGCCCTGGCCGGCCGCGACTTCGCCTTCTACGCCTTCAGCGGCATCAAAAAATCCGGGAACAGGAACCTGCACTTGACCAGCAACCGGTTTGACGAACCCATCGGTTTGCAGATTGCCCAAAAGGCGGCCGTGGTCGTGGCCGTCCATGGCAATCGGGAAAAAAGCGAGGTAGTTTTCGTCGGCGGTAGAAGCAATGTGCTCAAGCAGAGGATATGCCGTGCCTTGGCGGTCGCGGGCTTTCGAGCCGAGATCAGCGATCTCCCGGGAATTCGCGGCATCAGGCCCGAGAATATCTGCAACCGCGGTACAAGCGGTGAAGGTGTACAATTGGAAATGAGCAGAGGCCTCAGGGAAAAGATGTTTGAAAATATCGAGCGCCGGTCGTTGCGCAAGAAAACTCCTGTTTTTTATGAGTTTGTGGATACGATAAAGAAGGCTTTGCTTGCCGAAGCAATCTGCGAGCTTAATACCCGGCCCTCCGGGCCAAAAAGGAGAAGTTTATGAACCATGCAGTACTTGCCGCAGTAGCTTTTTTTATTTTCGCCCTGGTGCCGCAGGCATATGGTGAAGATATTGATATTGCCAATCTTTTCAAGGAGAAGAACCTCGACGGGACGCTCGTCATTTCTTCGCTTGACGGGAAACAGGTCTACACGCACAATGACCAACGGGCCCGTAGCCGGTTCGTTCCCGCCTCGACCTTCAAGTTGCCGAACACCTTGATCGCCCTGGAAGAAGCGGCCATCACCGATGAAAAGGTGATCGTTATCTGGGACGGTACGGATAAAGGGCGGCCGGCATGCAACAGCGATTTGTCCCTGGAAAACGCCTTTTCAACGTCGTGCGTCTGGTTTTATGAGGAAATGGCCAAACGGGTGGGGAAAGATAAGTATACGTCATATATGGAGAAGCTCCATTACGGCAATGGAAAGATCGGCCCGGAGATAACTAACTTCTGGCTGGAAGGCGATCTCCGGATCAGTGCCATGGGCCAGATCGATTTCCTGAAAAATGTCTATACCAGAACGTATCCCTTCCGCTCCTCTTCTTACGATCTGCTCAGGAAACTTATGGTGGTCGAAGAGACCCCCACCTATGTCCTGCGGGCCAAAACAGGCTGGGCCCAAAGCATCGTGCCCCAGGTTGGCTGGTATGTAGGGTATGTCGAGGCCGGAGGCCAGGTATGGTTTTTTGCGGCCAACATGGAGATCGGCAAACCCGAAGACAGCGCTCTTCGGCAGGAGATTACCATGAAAGCTCTGCATCTGAAGGGGATCATCTAGGAGCCTGTCGGATTATGCCCTTTTCCCATCTCTTCGTTAAACTCGAAAAAATTGCTATAACCCGACAGGCTCCTAGAATCGTATGACCTGTCGGGTCCGTAGGGGCGAAAAATCTTTCGCCTTTCACCGGTCTAACTGGGCGAAATATTTTTCGCCCCTACCATCGATCCACCTTCAAGCAGCGTTCGACCCTATCTGTACAAATTTTTACAATTCGTTACAAAAAGCCCACAGCATGCCCTGCCGGTTCCGGCTATACTGCCATCGTTGCGACTTGAAAAGAAATTATGTACCCAAATCCCGAGCCGAACCTGATACGGAGGCAGCCCGATGGCCATTCCCACTTCCCGGACCCATGAGGCCGCACGGCTGCAGTTTTTTCCGGATCTCTGCAACGGCTGTGGTCTTTGCGTGCAGGTCTGCAAGGATTTCGGCATTCGTATCGTCGACGGCAAGGCGCAACCGGCCGAACATCCCGTCTTCGGCTGTATCGGCTGCGGCCACTGCATGGCTATCTGCCCGCAGGAGGCTGTCAAGGTCGAAGGACGATGCCTGTCTGCGGCCGATCTTACGGGTCTGCCCGGACCAGGCACGGCAGCCGGTTATGAGTCTTTCCGGAGTCTTTTGCAGCGACGCCGGGCCATCCGCGAGTTCCATAACAAAGAGGTCGAGCCCGAGTTGATCGATCGGGTGCTTGAGGCGGTCCGCCTGGCGCCGATGGGCCTGCCGCCGTCGGACGTCCACGTCCTGGTGCTCGACAGCCGGGCCAAAGTCAGGAAATTCTCCAGGGATTTCTGCACGTACCTGGAAGGATGCAAATGGCTGGTGTCGGGTTGGTTTCTTGCCCTCATGCGGCCTTTTTGGGGCAAGGAGAGCGATACCCTGTTCCGCGATTTCGTCCGGCCGCTCATTGGCGTGTATACCTCTGCCATGGCGCGGGGCGAGGATCTGGTCACCTACGATGCCCCGGTGGCCCTCTATTTTTACGGCAGTCCCTATTGCGATCCGGCCGATCCGATCGTGGCGGCGACCTATGCCATGCTTGCCGCCGAATCCCTGGGGCTTGGGACCTGCATGCTTGGCGGCATGCATCCCTTTATTCAGAACGGCAGAGCGGCGCGAAGGTTCAGGGAGCAACAGGGGATCCGCTTTGCCAGCCGGGAAGGTTTGATGATCATCATGGGATATCCCCGCGTGAAGTACCACAAAGGAATACGACGATCGCTTGCTGCGGTGGACAGGGCGTAAAGCAAACGTCTGCCGTAACATATCAAAGACAATTAATTTCAGCTGAGGCTGTGCCGGAATGAACAAAAGATGACTGCGGTCGACTTTTGTTCTTGACGGATTATTCTGCCATATTATATTTCCGACTGCAGTCAACTTTTATCTTTGCGAGGAATAATGGCAGGCATCAGAGAAACCAAAAAGAAAGAAACCCGGCAAGCCATCATGCAGGCGGCGGTCACCCTGTTCAGCGAGAAAGGCTTCGAGAAAACCAGCATCGAAGAGCTGGCAAAGGCGGCAGGAATCGGCAAGGGGACCATATACGGTTATTTTCAGACCAAAAGCGATATCCTCCACGCCTTCTGCGAGGACGAGCTGGAGAGCCTGCACGAGGAACTGACCACCAATGCCGACCGGGAAATACCCATCCTGCAGCAGATGGTCAGCATCTATATGAGTGAATTCAGACAAATCACCCAAAATCGTGAGTTTGCCAGGCTGTTCATGCAGCAGACCGCCTTTCCCCGCGACGTCGACCTGGAAAAGCATCTGGCCAACGAGGACAACTATTTCAAGCTGCTCTTTCCTCTGCTGGAAAAGGCCCAGGAACGGGGTGAGCTGCGCCGTGATGTGGATCTCCTTTACATCACCGGACATTTTTATGGACTGTATCTTCTTCTGGTTTCCGCCTGGTTCAGCGGCAGGGTGCAGACCGAAGAGGCCGAGACGGCCCTGGAAACCTTATTTCGTCAAGCCATAGAAGGGTTGCAGCCGCGACCTGAACATACTTCAAATGAAGGAAAAGCACATGAATAACCAAAACAGCGCCCCGCAGAGCCCACAGAGCATAAGGGCAAAAATTGTCTTCTTCATCTGGAATAACATGCCGAGATTCCTGCTGTTTGGTGCCATTGCCATGATTTTCATCCTGGCCGGAGCGATCAAGAAGGAGAGCGCATCGATCGCTGCCGACAAGGAAAACGGCCTGAAGCAGGAACGGCCGCCGATCAATGCCGTGACGCTGACGCTCGCACCCGACGTAATCCATGATCGGATCAATCTGCCCGGCAGCATCGAGCCCTGGACCACCTTATCCCTGCTCTCCAAACTGAACGGGACGATCGACAAGGTGCTGGTCAGGGAAGGGCAGAAAGTCAGGAAAGGCGACGTCCTGGCCCAGATCGAGTCCGAAGATTACCGGATCGCCGTGGAAAGGGCCAAGGCCGCCTATAATCTCGCCCGCGCCGAGCACGAACGGGACCGCGCCATCTACAGCAAAGGCGTCATTCCCACCGCCGAGCTGGACGCCAAGAAAACCCAGATGGAAACCGCCAAGGCAGATTTTGAAAATGCCGAACTCCAGTATTCCCGCTGCACCGTGACCGCGCCGATGAACGGGGTGGTGCGAAAGCTCGACGCCAAGGTCGGCCTGCAGCTGGCGGTGGGCGATCCCATCGGCGAGATCCTCGAGATCGACCGGGTCAAGGCGGTGATCGGCATCCCGGAAACCGATGTCACGGCGGTAAGGGGCCTGTCGACGGTGGATGTCGCTCTCCAGGCCCTGGATGACCGGGTCATCACCGGCAAGGTCCATTTCCTTTCCTCCTCGCCCGAAACGGTGGCCCGGTTGTTCCGGCTGGAACTGGCTATCGACAACAGCGGCGGCGAAATCCTGCCGGGTATGTTCGTACGGGCCGACGTCGTCAAAAGAACCGTGCCGAATGCCATCGTCATTCCCTTTTACAGCGTCATCTCGCGCAACAACGACCAGTATGTCTACGTGGAGCAGGATGGCGTGGTGGAAAAGAAGCAGGTCCGGCTCGGCATCATGGAGAAGTGGCTGGTCGAGGTGACCGAAGGACTCGCTGCCGGCGACCGACTGCTGGTCGAAGGCCACCGAGATGTAGAGGATAAACAAAAGGTCAAAGTGGTGAAAGCTGCTCTAGACATGAAGGAACTGACGTTATGATTGTCTCCGATACCGCAGTAAAAAACAGCACGACCGTCTTCGTTCTGGCGGTCCTGCTCATCATCTTCGGGGTGTATTGCTATCAGGCGCTGCCCCGGGAGAGCGAGCCGGACATCACCATCCCCAACGTCTTTGTGTCGACCGAGTACAAGGGGGTATCGCCGACCGATATCGAGACGGCGATTACCACCGAGATCGAGAAGAAACTGAAAGGGCTCGAAGGCTTGAAGAAGATCTCGTCGGTCAGCTCCGAAGGCCAGTCGATGATCAACGTCGAGTTCGTCACCGGTACCGATATCGACAAGGCCCTGCAGGATGTCAAGGATAAGGTCGACGAGGCGAAAGGCGATCTGCCCAACGACCTTGAGGACGATCCGTCGGTCTTTGAGGTCAACCTGTCGCAGATGCCGATCATCGTCCTGTCGCTCTCCGGCACCTGCGGGCTGTCGTGCCTGAAGGAGGTAGCCGACGACCTCCAGGATGAGATCGAGGCGCTGCCGGGGGTCATGGAGGTGGAGGTGAACGGCGGGCTCGAGCGGGAAATCCGGGTCGAAGTGGTGCCGGAGAAGCTCGCCTACTACGGGCTCACCATCAACAACCTGCAGTCCGCCGTGCAAAGCGAGAACCAGAACACCTCGGGCGGCGCCATTCGGCTCGACCAGGGCCGCTTTCAGTTGCGGGTACCCGGCGAATTCAAGACGCCGGAGGAGATCTATGGTCTTGTCATCGGCACCCACAAGGGCGAACCGGTTTATCTGAAGAATGTCGCCGAGGTCATCGACGGTTTTAAGGAAGAAACCAGCATCTCAAGGCTGAACGGCAGGGATGCGGTGAATCTGGCGATCAAGAAGCGCACCGGCGAGAATATCATCGCCATCAGCAAGGAAGTGGACAAAATCATTGAGGCGGAACGGATGAAGTGGCCGATGGGGACCGAAATCTCCAAGGTTCTCGACAAATCCCGCGACATCGAGGTGATGATTGCCGATCTCGAGAACAACATCCTCTCGGGACTGGCCCTGGTGCTGCTGGTGATCTTCCTGTCCATGGGGATCCGCAATGCCATTCTGGTGAGTCTGGCCATTCCCTTTTCCATGCTGATCTCCTTCATGGTGCTCTATGCCATGGGGATTACCTTGAATATGGTGGTACTTTTCAGCCTGACCCTGGCCCTCGGCATGCTCGTCGACAATGCCATCGTCATCATCGAGAACACCTACCGCTTCATGCAGCAGGGGGCGAGCCGCATCGATGCTGCCATGCGGGCGACCTCGGAAGTGGCCTGGCCGGTCATCGGCTCGACTGTGACCACGCTGGCCGCCTTTTTTCCCATGATGTACTGGCCCGGTATCATGGGCGAATTCATGCGCTTCCTGCCGCTGACCCTGATCGTCACGTTAACCTCGAGTCTCTTCGTGGCCTTGGTCATCAATCCGGCCATGGCCTCCATCTTCATGAAGATCAAGGGGCCGCAGGAATCCGGGAAGACCATCGAGCAGATCTCCGCCGCCATCGACAAGCCGGTGCCGATAAAGGGCTTCTGGCTGTCGCTCTATAGCCGCACTATGGCCGGAGCCTTAAAGAAGCCTCTCACGGTCTTGGCCTTGAGCTTTGCCGGCCTCATTCTGATGTTCGAGTGCTGGCTGCTGGTCATCGGTCTGGTGAAACCGGTGGAGTTCTTTCCGGAAATCGACCCGAAGGGATTTTATGTCAACATCGAGACCCCTGAAGGCGCCGACCTCGATTACATTGACCGCATCATTCAGCGGGTGGAAGTGGCGATTGCCGGAACCATGGGAAAAACCTCGCTTGAGGCTCTCGGCCCCAAGGAATATACCAAGCCGAACGGGCAAGCCTACTTCGGTCCGAGCGATCTGAAAAACGTTAAGGATGTCTACATGCAGGGCGTGGTCAGCGCCGGGCCCGGCTCTGCCTTCAGCAGCAACTCGCCGAACCATGTGGGCGTGCGGTTCCTCGAACTGGAAGAGCGGAGCGAATCGTCGCATGACACGGTCAACACCATCCGTGAGCGGGTGAAAGATATCCCCGGCGGCAAAATCACCATCGCCAAAGAGGAAGAAGGTCCGCCGACGGGAGCACCGATCAATCTCGAAATTTCCGGACCGGACTTCGACATGCTCGGCAAGATCGCCGGGCAGGTGAAGGCCGTGCTCGAGCAGATCCCCTTTGTCGAAGACGTCCGCGACAATTTTGTCGAGGGCATTCCCTCGGTGCAGGTGGTGGTCGACCGGCAGAAGGCGGCACTTTTCGGCCTTACCACCGACATGATCGGCTTTGCCCTGAAAAGCGCTTATAACGGCTTGAATGTCTCCTCCTTCCGGCAGGGCAACGACGATTACGACATCACCCTGCAGCTGAAGGAATCGGACCGCCGAGTGGTCGATGTGCTGCACGAGCTGCTGCTGCCGACGCCCTCCGGCGAGACGGTGCCGCTGTCCACCGTGGCGGCGGTGTCCTTTACCGGCTCCATCGGCGATATCAACCGGATCAACAACAAACGGGTGGTGACGGTCAAAGCCAACATCGAGGAAACCAAGACCACCGGGCCGGTAGTCCGGCAGGAGGCGGATAAATTCCTGGAAAAAGTCGTAATGCCGGCGGGATATACCATCAAATTCACGGGTGAGCAGGATGAACAGAAGGAATCCCAGGATTTTCTCACCAAGGCTTTCCTGGTGGCCCTGCTTCTCATCTTTTTAACTTTGGTGGCGATGTTCAATTCGGTGAGTCAGCCCTTCATCATCATGACTTCGGTTATCCTGTCGCTGGGCGGAGCTTTTCTCGGCATGGCGGCTTTCAAGTCCCCCTTTGGCATCATCATGACCGGGGTCGGGGTGATTTCGCTCGCCGGGGTGGTGGTGAACAACGCCATCGTGCTGATCGACTACACCAATAAGCTGCGGGAGCGCGGGCATGAACTGCAGGATGCAGTGATCTCGGCCGGGGCGACTCGGTTGCGGCCGGTACTGCTCACTGCGATCACCACCATTCTCGGACTGATCCCGATGGTTACAGGCGTCTCCTACGATTTCCACACCTGGTCCATCGCCTGGGTCAGCGAGTCGAGCATGTGGTGGAGATCGATGGCCAATGTCGTCATCTTCGGGCTGATGGTCGCAACCTTTTTAACCTTGATCGTGGTGCCGACGCTCTACTATCTGGTCGCACGAATGACGGAAGGCCGGCAATATGCGGTTCAGCGGATCAAAAATATTTACTGGCGGCCTTACGCCCTGCTGGCCGGCGAACAACGACCCGGTTACCCGGAGGACAAATAATGCGCATCTTAATTTATCTCTTTGCTGGCCTGCTGATCATCCCTGTCTTTCCATCCATCTGCCTGGCCGGTCCGGAGGCGGCGGACGGGGTCAAACTTACCTTGGCCGATGCGGTGCAGCAGGCCCTGGCCAATAATCTCGGGCTGCAGCTGCAGAAGGACGACGTCTCGGCGGCGGAAGGGGCACAGCAGGCCGCCGAAGGTGAATTCGATGTCATCGCCAAGGCCGAAGGCGGGGCGCAGGAAAAAGAGTATACCCCTCTTATTCCGGAAAGCGTGGAAAAGGATGAAACCGCCTATTGGTCCGCGGGCGTAGAAAAAAAATACATCACGGGCACTGAGGTGAGCGTCAACTGGAACAATACCCGTTATGCCTCCGAGCCGGCGACCTTTCTCGACCCGGCGTACAACTCCGGCCTGTCCATCGCTGTGCGGCAGCCGCTCCTTCAGGGCTTCGGCACCGACCGGCAGACTGCGGCGATCCGGGCTTCGGAAAAGAATCTGGCGGCAGCCTCCCAACTAGTGGGCTCGGAGGCCGCCAATCTTGCCGCTCAGGTGAAGGGGGCCTACTGGAACCTGGTCTATGCCTGGCAGGATAAAACGGTAAAGGAGCTTTCGCTGGCCCTCGCCCAGAAGTTGCTGGAAGAGACGGAGGAAAAGATCAGCGCCGGCAAACTGGCCGAGGTCGAGATCTACCAGCCCAGGTCCGAGATTGCCCGGCGGGAGGAGAATCTGATCCTGGCCGACCGAACCATCGGTCTCTACGAGGATGAGCTGAAACTACTCTTGAACAGCAAGGACTGGGTATCTTCTTTTGCGCCCACCGATCTCCCGCGGACCGAACCTGTCTTCCCGGATCCACAAGTCATTGAAGCAAACGCCCTGACGAACAGACCGGATCTGAAGGCTGCGGAATTGTCCATCGAGGCGGCAAGGATCGAGGCAGAGGTGGCAGAAGACAACATCCGTCCGTCGCTTGACCTGGTCGGTTTGGTGGGACAGGGCGGTACCGACGAGGCCTACGGCGACACCTTGAGCGATGCGGTGGAGGAGCCGGAGACGGAATGGCAGGCGGGCCTCGCCTTTACCGTGCCGCTTCAGAACAACACCGCCAAAGGCCGCTACCGGCAGGCCAGTGCCGCCCACAGCAGGGCGAAAAATCAAGCCCAGCTGTTGCGGCTCGAGGTGCAGAAGAGTGTCCGGACCACGGTGCGCGACGTGCAGCTGGCAATTAAGGCGATGGAGGCGACGAGAAAGACGTCGATAGCCACCCAGAAGCGGCTGGAAGCCGAAGAAGTCAAATTTGCGGTCGGTCGTGCCACCACTTTCGACGTCCTGACCGCCCAGGATGCCTATTCCCAGGCCCTCAGTCAGGAAAAGCGGAGTCAAGTTGCCTATGCCCTTGCCCTGGCCGAGCTCGACCGAATCCAAGGAGTGGTGGGCTTTGCCGTCGCCGGTCAGTAACCGCCCGCCTTTCGGGATCGGGGCAGAAGGAGACCTATGAAAACCAGAGTGTTTATCATACTCTTCTGGTCGTTGTTCCTCTTCACCGCTGTCCGGGCGGGAGAAGATACTCCGGCCTTCCCGCCGGCAGGCGAGGGGGCAGTACGATTTGTCCTGCCCCTGCCGAGCCAGGACGACGAATCGCTTTTCAAACTTGAACTGATTGTCGGCAAGACGGTGCGGATCGATGCGCAGAACAATTACTCCTTCGCCGGGAAAATCGAGAAGGAACAGACCAACGGCCGGGACAGCACCCTCTATCGGGTAACCCGGTTCGGACCGATGACCGGGACGCTCATGGCCGTCGATCCCGATACGCCGCTGGTGGATCGCTTTGTCACTCTGGGCGGCGACCCCTTTTTCATCCGTTATAACAGCCGGATGCCGGTGGTGATCTATGTGCCGGAGGGTGCCGAAGTGCGCTACCGGTTGTGGAGCGCCGGCCCGGAAATCCGCATGGCCGAGGAAGGCTGAGGTGCCGGACGAGCGACGTAAGGCACAGTAGGAGTATTCTGACATGCAAACTATCGAGCGACTGGGCAAACTTTGGCTGACCGAGGTTGTCCTCGGGGACTTCGACGTCCGCGCGGTGCTCATCCCGGGGAAAGAACGGGTGGTGGTATGGGACACCCTTGCTCATCCAGACGACATGGCTGCATTTTTGCCCATGACCCGAGACCGGGAGCTGGTCATTGTCTATAGCCATGCCGATTGGGATCACATCTGGGGGACGGCTGGGCTGCCGGACGGCAACAGGACGATCCTGGCCCACGAT
>MGTI01000050.1:20917-25155 GCA_001799365.1 Desulfobacterales bacterium GWB2_56_26
GGTGCCGACCACCCTGGCGGAGAAAACGGCCGAGGACCCGGACCGCTGGCAGGCCGTACAGCTTTTCCCGCCCACGACCACCTTTGTCCGGGAACAGGCGATCAACCTGGGCGAGTCCACGCTTTTTCTCCACCACCTGCCGGGGCATACCCCCGATTCCATCGTCGGATTTCTGCCGGATGAGGGGGTGCTCCTGGCTGGCGATGCGGTTGAAACGCCGCTGCCGCAGGTGCCGGCGGAATGCGATCTTGTCGGGTGGATCGAAGAGTTGGGCCGCTGGCAGAAAGATCCCCGGCTGCGGACGGTCATTCCTTCCCATGGGGCAGTCGGCGGCCCCGAAATTCTCACGCAGAACATTGCCTACCTCCGGCGGTTGCTGAAAGGCGAAATAATGGCCATACCGGCAACGCTCAGCACTTTTTACCGTGAAACCCATCTGGCTAATGTGCGGGCCTGGTGCAAAGGCGGGCAATAAGGGCGGCAGGCGAGCCCAAGCTATCGTATCCAACATAAACCAAGGGAATAGAAAAAAATCATGATCATCGACGCGTTGCAGAACTCAGACCGCTATGCGGCCATGCATCCGGGCTTTACCAAGGCCTTTGCCTTTCTTCGCCGCCCGGACCTGAAAGACCTTGTCGCGGGCCGCCATGAAATCGATGGCGATCGGGTCTTCGCCATTGTGGCGAAAGATGCCGGCCGCAGCAGGGATTCGGCCCAGCTTGAGACCCACGAGAAATATATCGACATCCAGCTGGTCCTGGCCGGCCACGACGACATGGGCTGGCGGCCGCAAACCATGTGCCGGGTACCAACCGGGGCGCACGATCCCGAAAACGACATCAGGTTCTTTGCTGATCAGCCCCTTGTCTGGCAGCCGGTAGGCGCCGGGATGTTCGCTATCTTCTTTCCGGAGGATGCCCATCAGCCGCTTATCGGTGAAGGCACAATTCACAAGGTCGTGGTCAAGGTCGCGGTAGACGGGCGTTGAAATCCGGATCCAGCCGCATCGGGTGGCGGGATGGCATTTTCCTTGCAGTTTTGTAGTGGAATCCTGCTTCATTCTGGTATGTTCCGACTCCCGAAACACTTAGGATTATGAGAAGGGAGAGAGCGAATGAAACATTATCTGTATGCCCTGGGTGCCATCCTGTGCTGGGCCAGCCTGCCGGCCGCAACCGGCTCCGGCCTGAAAGAGTTGTCGACCGAAGAGCTGATGTTTTACAGCTTTACCAGTGCGGCGATCTTTCTTTACCTGCAGGATCTGATCAGCCTGCGCACCGCCAGGATCTTCCTGCCGGGACTGAAGGTCTCGCTCATGGGGGTCTGGGGAATCTTTCTCTACCACTACATCTACTATCTCGCCCTGGACCGCGCCCCGCTCGCTGAAGGAGCCATCCTGGCCACCACCTGGTCATTCTGGATCGTGGTCTTTTCGTCTCTTCTTCTTTTTAGAAAACTGAAGATTTCCATTGTCGTCACGGCCCTGGTCGGCCTGTTCGGGGCGGGGCTGGTCATCGGCGCCGGCAAAGCAGTATCCTTTTCGATGGACCATATGAAGGGCTATCTGCTGGCGCTGTTATGCGGCCTGATCTGGTCGAGTTTTTCGGTGGGATTGTCACGGATGAAGCTGGCAAAGGAGCCGATGACGGCTTTCACCGTCTATGCGGCACTTTTGTCGGCGGTGCTCTTTGCGGTTTCCATGCCCCACGGGCTGCCTTCCTGGCAGGCCCTGGGGTCGGCGGTGTATCTCGGCTGCGTCCCTCTCGGACTGTCTTTTTTCCTGTGGAACCGGGCGATGACCGGAGGAAATATCGTCATTATCGGCTTCTTGAGCTACCTGACGCCGCCGCTCGCCGTTCTGCTGGTCGCCCTGATCCATAACCAGAAGGTTTCCGGACAGGTATTGCTCGGGATGGGAGTCATCATTGCCGCATCGCTCTTAGGCCGGATGTTGGTTCGATATGAGCGGTAAACTTTTACCGGAAAGATCGATCAGTTGCGGTCTTGGTGGGTCAGGAACTCCGTCATCCGGATTCGGTAATCGACGATATCTTTGCGCAGGGATGAAAGATTTGCCATTTTTTCGTCGACCCTGGCAATATGATTGTCCAGGATTTCGATGAGCTTCGGGGTAATCTTGGTGAAATCCTTCTCGTGAATATCAAAGATGTCCGAGAGTTCCTGGATCTCTTTCAGGGATATCCCCATAGTTTTCAGCTTCAGGATGAACTTCAGGCGGAGAATGTCGTCTTTTGCATAGGTCCGGGTGCCGCCGCCCAATCGCGCCGTTTTGCCCATAAGACCGATCTCCTCGTAGTAGCGGATGGTTCTGGTCGTTATTCCGAGGTTTTTGGCAAGCTCGCCGATCTGCACCGGTTTGGTTTCTGCTGTGCTCATTGCATTATCCTTTTTTGCAGGAAGTTCATGGCACGGATGTCATGATCGGGTAAATCCTGCTGTTTTTTCATCGTTGGTTATCGTAGCCGTCTTGCAAAATGTTGTTACGGCAGGGTGGAAGCTGAGATCGATGTTAACCTTTACGTAATATGTGTAAAGTAAGGTAGCATGCCGGTCGTCGCTCTGTCAAATGAAAAAAAGAAAAGCGAGGCATGATTTCTTTGCCTTTAGCGGAGAAGGTAGAAAGCAGAGAAAATCTCTTGACCTTTACGTAAACATAATTTATAAAGAGCAAAGGATAAAACAGGTGATGTTGAATATGAACTTCATGGTGGGCCTACGGAGATGATATGATTTTCGAACATACCGAAGAACAGAGTCTGTTGCGGGACATGGTCCGCGAATTTGCTGAAAAAGAGGTCGCTCCCTCGGCGAGAGAAAGAGACGAGGAAGAGCGCTTCGACCGCAGTCTGATGTTCGACCGGCTGGCCGAGCTGGGCCTGACCGGCATTGTTTTTCCTGAGGAGTATGGCGGCGCCGGTGCCGACTATATCAGCTACGCCATCGCCGTCGAGGAACTGTCCCGGGTCTGCGCCTCGACCGGGGTGACCCTGTCGGCCCATCTGTCGCTCGGCAGCAACCCCATCTATCTTTTCGGCACCGAGGATCAGAAGAAAGAGTTCTTAACGCCCCTGGCCGAAGGCCGGAAAATGGGCGCCTTCGGGCTCACCGAACCGTCGGCCGGCTCCGATGCCGGCGGCACCAGAACCACCGCGACAAAGGATGGCAACAGCTGGATCCTGAACGGCTCGAAGATCTTCATCACCAATGCCGGCGAGGCCGAGACTTACGTTGTCTTTGCCCGAACCGATAAACAGGCCGAAAAACATCACGGCATCAGCGCTTTCATCGTCGAGAAGGGCACTCCCGGCTTTTCCTTCGGCAAGAAGGAACAAAAAATGGGCATCCGCTCCTCGCCTACCATGGAGCTGATCATGCAGGACTGCCGGATCCCCGGTGGAAATCTGCTCGGTGCCGAGGGGGAAGGCTTCAAGGTGGCGATGAAGACGCTGGACGGCGGGCGGATCGGCATTGCCTCCCAGGCTCTGGGGATCGCCCAGGGCGCGCTCGATGCGGCGGTGTCATATGCCAAGGAACGCAAGCAGTTCGATACGCCCATCAGCAAGTTCCAAGGGGTGCAGTTCCAGCTGGCCGATATGGCGACCCAGATCGAGGCGTCCCGGCTGCTTATTTACAATGCGGCCTACCGGGCCAGCAACAAACTCGCCTATTCCCAGCAGTCGGCGATGGCCAAGCTTATGGCCAGCGAAACGGCGATGCGGGTCACCACCCAGGCCGTCCAGATTCTCGGCGGCTACGGCTATACGAGGGATTTCCCGGTGGAGCGGATGATGCGGGATGCCAAGATCACCGAAATCTATGAAGGCACCAGCGAGGTGCAGCGGATCGTTATCGGCAGCGCGCTGACCAGGTGAATAAGAGACAAGGATAACTGGAGAAAGCCATGGAATTTACGCGAGAAATCTACTGGAATGTGGGACACGGCGCGGCAACGCTTGTGCCCATGTACTTGTTCGCCATCGTCGCGATTGGTCTCCTGGTATGGGGATTCCGGCGACGGATGGAGGTGTATAAGCAGGGCCTGCCGCTCGACAGGACCGACCAGCGGAAGCGGCGTATCCGCTATATGCTGGAAAATGTCCTGCTGCAGAAAAAAGTGACCAACGTGGCCTGGCCCGGCCTGCTGCACGGCTTCTTTTTCTGGGGCTTCGTACTGCTCCTTATCGGCACGACGCTCATCGTCATTCAGGCCGATT
>MGTI01000050.1:25290-28344 GCA_001799365.1 Desulfobacterales bacterium GWB2_56_26
CGGAAGGGTTGCCAACCAAGCCGGACGATGCCATCATGCACGGCCTGCTCTTCGCTATCCTCTTCACCGGTTTCATCATCGAGGGCTCGCGCATGGCGGTTACTGAACTGGGTACGCCGCTTGCGGCATGGTCTCCTGTCGGCCTGCTCTTTGCCAAAGCCTTGTCCGGGATGGGCGAGGGGGGCCTGCTCGCCCTGCACAAGGTCACCTGGTGGTTCCACCTGCTTTTGGTGATGGCCTTTTTTATCATCATTCCGCTGACCAAGTTCAGGCATATCCTGACCACCAGCAGCAACTATTTCTTCGCCGATCTCGGTCCCAAAGGCAAACTTGTCAATCTGGATCTGGAAAACGAGGAGGCCGAGACCTTCGGTGCAAACAACATCAAGCACATGACCTGGAAGGACATCTACGATGCCGACGCCTGCACCCTCTGCAAGCGCTGCCAGGATCGCTGCCCGGCCTGGAATACCGGTAAACCGCTGTCGCCCATGAAGGTGGTCAATCAGCTCGGCGAGGTGGCCTTCGGCAACCCCGAGGCCAACCTCATCGACACCGTCACCCGGGATGTCCTGTGGGCCTGCACCACCTGCCGGGCCTGTCAGGAGATCTGTCCCGCGGCGATCGAGCACGTTGGCAAGATCATCGAGATGCGCCGGTCTCTCGTCCTCATGGAAGGCGAATTCCCCGGCGATGAGGTGATGGCGGCCATGGAGGCCACCGAAGTCAACGGCAATCCCTTAGGCATCGGTTATGCCGAACGGGCCGACTGGGCGGAGCCGCTCGGCGTCAAAAGCCTCGCCGAGGATGCGGAGGTCGATATCCTCTACTTCGTCGGCTGCTACGCATCGTTTGACAAACGCAATATCGCGGTCGCCAAGAGCTTTATCAAGCTCTGCCAGGCCGCCGGCGTCAAGGTCGGCATCCTCGGCAAGGAGGAAAAATGCTGCGGCGAGCCGATGCGCAAGATGGGCAACGAGTACATGTATCAGAGCCTTGCCGCGGAAAACATCGAGCTGATCAAGTCCTACGGAGTGAAGAAGATTATTACCACCTGCCCGCACTGCTTCAATACCTTGGAGAAAGACTACCGCGATATGGGGATGGCAGATATCCAGGTCCAGTCCTACACGCTCTTTTTGAATGAACTCATCGACAGCGGCAGGCTGCGCATCGATGCCAGGGATCTCTCCTGCACCTACCATGACTCCTGCTATCTCGGCCGACACAACGATATCTATGATGCTCCGCGCAAGCTGATCGAGGCCGCGGGCGGCAAAATCGCCGAGATGGACAAGAACCGGGCCGAGGCCTTCTGCTGCAGCGCCGGCGGCGGCCGGATCATGGCCGAGGAGAAGATAGGCGAGCGAATCAATGTGAAGCGGGTAAAGATGGCGGCGGCGACGGGGGCGGAAACCCTCATCTCCAACTGTCCGTTCTGCCTGACCATGTTTGAGGACGGCGTGAAGGGTGCCGGCGTGGAAGAGTCGCTCAGGCCCAAAGACATCGCCGAGATCCTGGCGGAACGGGCTCACTAGCCGGGAACGAAAAGTATACTGACGTCATTTACGAACAAAGGAGGAAGATATGAAAATTATGGTGTGTATCAAGCAGGTTCCCGATATGGAATCGAAATTCAAGATCGATGCCGGCGGCACATGGTACGCCAAGACCGATCTGGCCTGGCGGATGAACGAATACGACGAGTACGCGGTGGAGCAGGCGGTACAGCTGAAGGAGCAGGTGAAAGATGCTGACGTGACGGTGCTCTGCATCGGCCCCGATCAGGTCAAAGAGACCATGAAAAAGGCCCTGGCCATGGGCTGTGATCGAGGCGCCCATGTCGCCGATGACAATGTCGAAGGCAAGGAACCTTTCCAGATCGCCGGGATCATCGCCGAATACGCCAAAGACAAGAATTTCGATGTGATCTTCACCGGCATGCAGTCCCAGGACCGGGGCAGCGGTCAGGTGGGCATCCTGGTGGCGGAGATGCTGGGTCTGCCGAGCGTTTCCACCGTCGTTCACTTTGCCTACGCCGGCGGCGCCATCGAGGCCAAGCGCGAACTGGAAGGTGGGGTCAAGGCCTGTGTCAAGGTCCAGGCCCCGGCGGTCGTTACGTGCCAGCTGGGCCTCAACACCCCGCGCTATCCGACCCTGCCCAACATCATGAAGGCCAAGAAAAAAGAACTGCTCTCCACCCCGGTGCAGGACCTGCTCAAGGTCGATGCCCGCCAGGAGACGGCGAAGATGTACTTCCCCGAGAAGAAAGGCGGCGGCCAGATTCTGGAAGGCGATGTCGCCGAACTCGCCGACAAGCTGATCAGGATTCTAAAAGAAAAAACCGCCGTTCTGGCCTAAAGGAGAAACGACGATGAAAATATTACTTATTGCGGAAAGCCGGGAAGGGAAATTACTGGGCGGCAGCTATGAACTGGTTGCCTTTGCCGCCAAGATGAATGCCGAGAGCGTGATGTTTCTGGTGGGCAGCGACAGTGTTTTGCCGAAATACGACGGTAAGGTCTATCTGGCCGATGCGGCAAGTGCCGGCGAATACAATCCGGACACGCACAAGCAGCTCATTCTCGATGTGGTCGGCAAGGAAAATCCCGACATGATTGCCCTCTGCCATTCCTCCTACGGCTGGGACCTCGCCCCCCGCATCGCCTATGCCTTGAAGGCGGCCCAGGTCTCCGAGGTTGTCGGCGTGGTGGACGGCGTGCCGGTGGTACCGGTATGCAATTCCAAGCTGCGTCGCGACGTCAAGGCCAAGACCGCCAAAACCGTGGTGACCTTGCAGGCCGGCGCCTTCGGCCTCTCGGAGGAGCCGAGCGGCACCCCCACCGTTGAGAAAGTTAGCGGCGCAGCCGCCGGCCGGGTGCAGCTGACCGGCTACGAGCAGGCCGCCACCGGCGGCGTCGATCTGGGCAAGGCCCAGGTCATCGTCAGTGCCGGCCGCGGCATCGGCAAGCCTGAGAATATCGCGATGATCGCGGGTCTCGCCAAGGCCCTGGGCGGCGAATACGGGGCCAGCCGGCCGGTCGTCGATGCCGA
>MGTI01000051.1:0-17702 GCA_001799365.1 Desulfobacterales bacterium GWB2_56_26
AACTCTACAAGAGCAATTGTTGCAGGAGGGATCAACATCCCGTTATTCTAACATTCTTATCAAAGGAGACCCCATGAAAGCTTTGCATCTGTCCCTGGTCGTTCTTTTCACCTGTACCATCTGCCTGTTCGCCGCTTCCGGCGATGTCATCGCCGCGGCTGAGAAGAAGCAGGCAACACTGAGTGTTGCTGCCGAGACCCCCGGCACGCCGCCCGCCGACTTGCCGGCCGATAAAAAGAGCCCTGCCAAGGCGAAAGCAGAGATTCCGACCAATGTCGATATCAATGCCGCCGACAAGGCCCTGTTGACCGCGCTTCCCGGTATCGGGCCGGTGACCGCCGACGCCATCCTGGCCTACCGTCAGGATAACGGCAATTTCAAAAGCATTGATGAGCTGACCAAGGTGAAAGGCATCGGCGACAAGATCCTGGCCAAGCTGAAGCCCTATCTGCAGGAAATCTAAGAGGCCGTCCGAGAATGCCCTTTTTCCCCATATCTTCGTTAAACTCGAAAAAATTATCCTCGGAAGATTAACTATATGCCTCCGGTAATTTTTCGAGTTTGCCTCGATCTGAGAAAAAATTGCTATTCTCGGACAACCTCCTAGTCCGAGTTATTTTTGCCAGTTATGCCGGAATCGCGATTGTCTGCGGTTCCGGCAGCCATCAGCTTGTCTCGGGTCCCGATTATTTTTCCGTTACCGGATATTTGGCTCGGGACCACTCCTGCCAGCCTCCTTTCAGGGCATACGCCTTGCTGTAACCTTGATCGATGAGTTTCTGTGCCAGACCGGCACTGGTGCCCTCATTCGGTCAGGCACAATAGAGGACGAGGGTTTTGTCTTTCGGGTATTGCGTGATCTTCGACAGATCGCCATTATCGATCCTGACGGCATCCTTGATCTTGAACTCGCTGGAGGACCAATCCTCGCCTCGGCGCACATCGAGGATAACCAGATCCTCCTTGCCGAGCATGGCTTTCAGCTCATCCTTGTCCATTCTTGGGACCTGGTCGGCGAAGGCTGCCGAGCCTGCCCAGAATACCAGCGCAATAAATAACGAGCGCATAATTTTCATAGCATATCTCCTTTGGTGTTGTTGATTGCGGAATTGCTCCTTCGGCCGTACCTGCACCAGATTGCCGAAAACAAGCCGCTGGCAGCCAGGACCGACACACAGAAACCGACAAGCAGCGGCGGCTGCGGATATGTAAACGCCAGATGGGCCACAGCGGCCAGGAGCACCACACCCAGCCCGCCAGAAGCATAACCGAGCGGAGAATATTTCTTTTCCTGTTGCTTGTGCAGATGTACCGCTGTGGCCAGGCTGTTCATGCCGATGGTCAATAGCCACAGAAGCAGCGCGCCGAAAATAAAGACTTCCAGGTTTTCGTTTCCGGCAAGACCCAGGGCCAGGAACAGGGCAATGATAAAGGCCATAAGGATTGCCTGGATTTTCGGCTGCCATACATGATGCTTCGGATGGTTCGGGTTTCGGGCGATGCTTTCCGCATAAGTTTGCCGAACGGTGCCGACGGCGAGGTAAAAGAGGCCGCTTACGGCGCCGCACGTCCCGCTGATGACGGCTATGCCCATAATGAGGCGGCCGGGCTGGCCGAGGATCGCCTTGGCCGCGACCACATACGGCACTGAAGACTCGGCCAGCCGCACCTGCGGGACGTGAGAGAGCGAGGCCAGCCCCCAGAGGATGAGAAGAAGGAACCCGAGACCGACGGCAGCGGGAAAATAGCGGGGGTTGCTTTCGCCGTCTCCCGGCATTCGCTGATCGTAGCCAAGGAAGAACAGCATCGCCAGAGGTACGAGGGAAAAGAAGGTTGAGACAGTCGGATGAACCGGTTCATCCGGTTGGAGCAGCGCCGGTCCGGTCATGAGGCCGGCCACGGCGAGAAACAACATACAGGAGGCGGTCAGGACCAAAAACACCTGCTGCGCGGCGAGAACCACCTTCTCTCCGCACAGATGCAGGATCACAATCAGCAGGAGCAGCAAAAAACTGAAACCGAAGTTGGGAAACCAATAGACAAAGGTCTCATTGAAGGTGAAGCCGGCGGTGACCAGCATTCCCGTCGAGAACAGCAGGGCGGGGCTGAGGCGACCGGCGAGGTTCAGGGTGATGGCCGGCAACAGACCCGCTTCGGCGGCGAGGATATCCTGGCGATTGTCTTCGCCCGAAATCGAAGCCGGGTGATGGATGAAATAAGCCGCCGCGGCCGACAAGGCCGCCCCCACCAGCAGAACGATGCCGAAAGTCTTGCCGTGTCGTCCGAAGCTGTTGCCCAGAAAAACCAGCACATCCGGCGAAAGTGTCCAGCAGAGAGTAAGACTTGCAGTGCACAAAAATGACCGGCTCATGATGGCTCCCGAGGTTGTGCTTCAACCGGTTCCGTGGCGAAAAGAGGTCACTTTTTGGTTGGCAATACGATAAATACCTGAGACAGGTCTGGCAAGAGGCTCGGCGAAGTAGGATGCCGGCTGTGTCGGCAGGAAATGGCCGCGAGAAGGAATTCGCTTCCCGCACCATTCTTAGGTTGCAGGTTTCTGCTTTTGCCGTAAAAGCTGAATGAGACAAACCGGAAGAAAAAGCTTCCCCATTTCAGAGCGACTGCGAGGGCTTTATGACAACTCCATTTACAGCGCCATATACCGTCACCATCGGCGACATTAATTACGGCCGCCACCTGGGCAACGATCGGGCTCTGGTGATTTTTCAGGAAGCAAGGATTCGCTATCTTGAAAGTTTCGGTCTTTCCGAAGGAAACATCGGCGAGGGTAAAGGCCTCGTGGTGGTGGAGGCCGGGTGCAGGTACCTGCGTGAGGTGTTTCTCCACGATGAACTGGAGGTCCAGGTAACCCTCGGCGAGGTGCAGGGCAAGAAAGCGACTTTTCTCTTTGCGGTGACGCGAAAGGGCGACGGACAACAGGTTCTTTCAGGTTTTGCCGCGATCCTGGCCTTTGACTATGCAGAGCGTAAGGTTGCCGAACTGCCGGAGCCGTTTCTGGCTGCATGCCTGAAGTGAGAAGACCCTTCACGAAAAAGAGACGGAATTTTCTCGTGAAGGGGATGGTGTTGCTGCGTTCCTGTGGCTCATTTTAATTGCGATAGGCCTCCAGAAAAGAGGAAGTGTACAGGTCCAGATTGTCGAGGAGGAAAGCGAGTTCATCGGCCTGCTCGCCCGTCAGATCTGCGAATTCCACGCCGATCTCCAGCTCGTACTTGGTCGAGAGCCCCGGATCGCCCGTCTTTCTCTCCCAAACTTTTCTTACCTGGAGTTCCTTGATGTGCGAGCCCCGGGCATCGAGAACATCCATCGACCAGGTATCCGGAAAGGAATGGGGGTACAGACAACCGAATGAAAGCCCCTCCCGTCCGATATCGATGATCTGTCCCGTTCCCCTACCGGTGATGGCGAGCATATGGACGATCTTGTAGCGTTCGTTTTTCCGTCTTTCCAGAAGATTCCGAGTTTCGACGATTTCCCGTGCGATAAGCTGATTCATGGCGTTCTCCACAGTTGCTGCAGGAAAGAGAGAGTATCCCGACATTCAGTTGTCATCCTCTTCGCTTCCTGCTTTGTTCAAGTCGACTGCTTCATAACAGTGTCATGACTTCTGCTGCAAAGCATGTGCCATTTGTTGTTTTTATATAAAATCAGCTAGATATGGGGGTGGACGGATGCTAAGGGATGGCAGGTCGCTCAATATTTGCAGTAAAGCTTTACAGCGATGCGCACGATTTGCGCGCGCGTTTCAGCCGAAGATCCGAGGTTTTTCGCTGTCGGTACGAGAGACCTTGTGTAGGTGCGGTAAGGTTTGAGAATCACAAAATTTTAATCCAGAATTTGCCAATTTCCCGATCTTTGTATGTGGTGCTGATCGGGTATCTGATGCCGTCTTTCTTCTCCGAGTAACGAACCCAGAGGTCCTGCGCGGGATAGATGGGATAATTGATGTCGTTGCCGTCGTTTTTAGCTTTTGGCGGCGCAAAGCCTTTCAAGTTGACCAGAATGTCGTTGTCGAGCCGGCTGATATTCGATCGAATCCCTTTGATGATCAGCATCATATCCTTGGCCACCTCGATTTCCTCGCCTTCTTGAACAAAAACCAGTTTGCCGTTCACATCGACGACCAGTTGCTCCGCTTTCAGCTCGTTCAAGGAGATCTGCTGGTCTGCTCTTTTCGTTTCCGGCGGAGAAGAAAGTCCGGATACCCCGGTGATTTTGCCGGCCACAGCGCCGGCGCTCACCGCGAGGTCCACCCAGCCGCAGGTTTCAGCATCTTTACGAATAACGATTTTGGTGGCTTGCGCGATCCGGAATGGCAGCTTGGTATCGTTGCGGCTGCCCATTTCGAGGAAATCGGCGGTGAGTCCCCGGTCATTGTCGGCAATGATGTCGGTGACGGCAACTTCGTCGCCGCTTGCGACCGTCAGACTCGTGCCGCTCGGTACCGCATAAGGCAGACCGTCGTTGATCTTGACCAGGATGTAATTGAGTTTGACGGGTTCGATATGCTGTCCAGGAGTCTCCGGAATTATGCCGAATTCATCCATGAAGGCGTTGACGACCAGTTTCTGAAAGCCGACTTTTTCCGTGTTCGACCTGATGGCCTTGGAGGTTTCAATGCCGAAAGCAGGAATGCCTTCCTGGGTCAGGGCATAATAGGTGGCAGATTTGCGTTGCTCGGGATGCCGGGTATCGTCGGCCACCGTGTTATGGTTATTGGGCCGGAAGTGGTACCTGGGATTGGCAACCTCGCGATTGACCCTTTCACTGATCAGGCCGGCAAGGCCTTCGAGGTCGATACTCCGCCCTCTCTTGTCGGAATGATAGCTTTTCGCATCGAAGATGATCGACTGGCCGAAACGCTCCGGGTTTTCCTGGTCGTCCTTCCATTCCGGATTGAAAAAACCGGAACCTTCATGGAGATTCAGCAGGCAGTCCGCTTCGCCGATCAGTCTCTTGAGGATCGTGACGACTTCCTGCTCCATGTTTCTCGCCGCATCATCCTGCTCGGCAAACTTCCGGTTCATGTCCCCGGTCATGCCGTTTCGCTGATTGAGCAGGATGGAGTAGAAATTGGCCCGGGGCACGACGATCAGATTGCCTTTTTTCAGATTGATGTCGGCATATAGATCGGCGGTCAGGTAGCCGCCCGGTTCATCGCCCTGGATGCCGCCGATAAGCATGATGGTTTTGCCCGGTTCCTTACCGTAAATCCGATAGATATGGAGTTCGTGTTCGGTGTTGGCCAGATAGACGTCATGCAGGCTCTGGTGGTTGGCCGGCGATTGGGACGCGGCATAACCGGGTGCGCACCGGAAAAAAAAGATACAGAAGATAAGAATAGAAACGGTAACTTGCTGAACAGTCATGGGCAATTCGAAAATCCTGGACTTCAAGGGACGGGTGGGAAATCATTCACGCCCGTTTCCGGGCACCATTGCGGTGTCCGCTACATAATTTCACTCTCAATCTGCCACCGGTTGTTTTTGTTGGTCATCTGCAGGACCTTGGTGCCGACGGTCTGATACTGATCTGATTTATAGGTCTGCGAAAACGAGACATTGGCGCCGGAAGGAGTCCATTGCACGACGATATTCTTAATTGCAACATTTATATAGGAGTATTTTTTGTTCAGGGACAACTTCTTCCGCTTCCAGCCTTCACGATTGAGGCCGCCATTTTTAAAGGATGGACTGTAGCAGCTGATATAGGTCTCGATATCCTTGGCGACCCAGGCCGATCGCCATTTTTCCACAAAATTCAACAGCTCCTCGCTGCGGGTCAGCTGAGGAATTTTGGCAACGGCAGGCTGCTTGGCGGGAGGAGTCTTCTGGACAATTCGGGCCGGCTGGGCTGGGACAGCTTTGGCCGGCCGGGCCGGTTCCGCCGGTTGGACCGCCGGAGTTGCAGCCGGCTCGGTGGCCTCCGCTGCAGCGACCTGAACCGATCGATCGGGCTGAACCGGCTGAGGCGGTTCGGCCGGTTGATCGGCTGGAGACGCCTCTGCCGGCTGAGGAACCGGGGCCAGCCTGGCCACCAGCTCGTTCTTGCTGGGGCGCATAGCCAAAAGATAAGGGTTCTTCTCCTGACTCTGGACCGCATAGATGTTGCGCCAGGTGCCGATGGGGGACTGGGTGAGATAGGTGCGGAGCTGTTCCCGGTACTGGATGTGATCCCGTTCATAGGTGGCGTATTTGATCGAGGCGACGGCCTTTTCCCCCTGCTTCAGAAAGGACAGGGCCTGGATGTCTCGGACGGGAATCTTCTTAAGATCGAAAGAGAGGGCGCCGAGGATCTCGGCAAAACGCGGCGTGTCGGCTTCCAGCAGCAGGCTCTTGCCGACCAGGGGTTCGGACAGGGCGTCGAGCACGATGATCGGGATCGTGTTGACGGCAAGATAGGGCGCAAGTTCGTCGAGGTCTTTATTGTCGAGGGTTATGCAGCCGTTGGTACTGTTCGGGATCAGCTTCTTGTTGGTGCCGTGGATGAAAATTCCGTCCCCCAGATGACCCGCATGGGAATCGAAGATATTCGGGTAATTGAGATGGAAGGCCCGGCTGCCGAAAACACTGATCCGCTTGTCTTCGTAAATCTCGGTGATGAAATAGATGCCCTCGGGGGTGCGGGAATCGCCGCTGATCTTCTTGGTGCCGGGATTCTGCCCGGTGGCGCACACGAATTCTCTGAGCAACCTGACCTGGTCCTGATGCTCGAAGAGGCTCAGCTTCTGATGCTTTTTCTCGACGACAATGAACTCCGTCGGAGTATTCCTCGAGTAAAACAACAGGTCAAGCGGACTGTCGGTTGTATCGGTGGGAGAACAGTATCCAGTGGTCGGAAACAGAACGGAGCTTGCTGCCGCGATAAGGAAAATAAAGGAAAAGACGAATTTCATGTTGTGATTGGTGAATGGTAATCGTTGCCGCCCGGAGCGGTTGCAGGGAAGAAGTCGGCGGTGGGTGTTCATTCGGTGGTGTTTCACATGCTTTTTCGGGAGGGCGCCTTCCTCCTGAGTTCTTTTACGGTTGGTTTGAACCTTTCATTCCGAGAGTATTCGCCGTTCAGGAAACCAACTAGTGTCCTGTCAAGCCTCATCTGTCGCATCTTGCTCGGAGTCTCCGCTCCGCTTACCTGCCCTTTTGGCTTCCTGACTTCGTTGCTTAGCGCTGTTATGCGCCCTCAGTCGCGCCTCGCAGGAAACCAAAATTGCGGCGCAATCTTGCAACATCTGAGGCTTGACATGACACTAGCGTATTCCCGGCCTTTTGACAAATTCTCTCGACAGTCCGCCGCATTTTTTCTGTTCCGGAGATGCAAGCCCACAGGTGGGGATTCAGAATTATGTGCAATGTAGGCTAAATAGGTATTTGTCTGAAGGTAAACGAAAGTTCTACTGCTGCGGGTCTCAGGATAGCTTAACTTCTTAGTCCGATTGTTCGGAGGTGGCGGCTGTTGGTGCCTTGAGGGGATAGGCCAGGGGCCGCTGGCAGACTCCCTATTCCCTTGTTTTCTCCGGAACTTGGCTGTTCGGGAAATGGCTTGCATGGGGCGGCTTAATAGGATAGGCTGAAATTGGCCCTGCTTTTGAACGAAGAGAAATTTGATCGAGGAAACAAAACGATACGATTTCGACGGAGGCGGCGCTTGATCATTTCACGGTGTTGTTTTGAGCTATCAACATGTTTACGGAGAAAGAACAATGGTGGACAGTACAGCAACAGAGAAAGACGGGGCCGGTTTTAAAATCATTTATCAGATTCTTATCACCATGCTGGTGATTGCAATCATTCCTCTTGGCGGTCTCTGGTATATCGGCATCCATAAGTCCAGGCAGCAATGGACCGCCAATATTTACCGGAATCTGGTGGAAAATACCGAACATCTGACCCGCAGCGTCGACGACTGGACCAATATGAACCTCCGGTTGCTCGAACAGAACGCCGCTCTTCCGGCCATCCTCGGCATGGACAGCAATGGTCAAAATCCGGTGCTGAAGGCCGTCACCGATACCTACGAATGGATTTACCTCGCCTTTACCATCCTGCCCGACGGCCAGAATCTCGGGCGAAGCGACGGCAAGCCGGTGACCTTTTACGGCGATCGGGAATATTTTAAACAGGTCCTCGGCGGCAAACCGATGGGTCAGCAGGTGCTGCTCGGCAAGACCTCCAATAAGCCGGCCTTTATCCTGGCCAAGCCGATCAAAGGCGAGGGGGCGAAAAATCACGGGGTAATCGCCATCGCCATGACCCTTGAGGATCTCTCCAAGACCATCACCAAGACGAGGATCGGCGAAACGGGTTACGCCATCCTGCTCGACGATACGAACCGGCTGATCGCCCACGGCCAGGGCGAGGTGAGTTCCGAACTGCAGGATTTCAGCTCTCATCCGGTCCTCAGCCAGCGCAACAGATTCGACCACGACTCCTTTGTCTTTGAGGACAACGGCAAAAAGATCGTGGCCTTTTCGAAAAGGACCGGCCAGGGCTGGACTCTTATCGTCCAGCAGGATTACAAGGAAGCCTATGCCGCGGCGGATCAGGCGCAGCGCAATGCCTTGCTGCTGCTCCTGGTGACGCTTGCGACGGTGATCGTCATCGCCTATCTCCTGGCCCGCCGCCTCAGTACGCCGATCCGTAATCTGACCCTCATTGCCGACGAGATCAGCCGCGGCAATCTGAATGCCGTCATCAAGGAAAAGGGCCGCAGCGATGAAATCGGGGCGTTGGCCAGAGCAATCGACAGGATGGGTGTCAGTCTCCAGATGGCGTTTGAAAGATTACGGAAGAGGTAACGGCTTATGACACAGGATTACATACCCTTCGCGCAGATCGTGATTGAAATAGGCAGGCTGTGTAAACAAAGGTCCACAGGTACTCTGTTCATTGCGACAAAAGCCAACCGGAGTGCCCAGCTCGTCCTGGATAAAGGAGAGATCGTCTTCATTTTTTTCTCCAGCAAGCGGGGTGAAGAGGCGCTGGCCTTGATGTCGGAGATTCATGACGGACGGTTTCGCTTCCAGGAAGGCGGCGTTATTCCCCGTCGCATGGCGCTGCCTTCTACCGAGGCCATTCTCAAGACGCTCAAAGGGGGCGCGGCCGGCGCCCCCTCGTCGGGAGAGAGCCGCAATAAGTCGCAGGCCGTTATCGGGCTCACCGGGGAACAGCAAGAAATTCTGCAGTCCAGCCTGGCCGAATGCATTGGCCCCATGGCGGCAATAATCTGCGAAGATCATCTCAGTTCCTCCAGGCCGTTTGCGGAAATCGTCGACGCCCTGGCTGCGGAGATCCCGTCTCCCGGTCAGGCCAAGAAATTCCGGGAGCTGGTGTCGGCGAGATTGGAGTAGCCCCAGGAGATTACGGGCGCTCTTGCGGGGGACGGATCATCCCGATGTGCGGGATGCCGTCTTCGTCGTAGACGCCGGACGCCGGCTGAAAACCGAAATTCCGGTAGAATTCCACGAGGTGGTGCTGGGCGGAAATCCGGACTGCAGTCTTTGGATAGAACTCCTCGATGCGGCCGAGCGCAAGGTTGAGTAGTTTTTTCCCTTCACCTCTCCCCCGCCGGTCGGTGCGCAGCAACAGCCGGCCGATAGCCGGCATCTCACCCGGCAGCCCCGGCGGAATCACCCTCAGATAGGCAGCAGGTTCGATCTTTCCGTCCGTCTGCCGCCAGCCCACCAGATGCCAGGCCCTCTGGTCCAGGTCGTCGCAGTCCTGATAGGCGCATCGCTGTTCCACGACGAAAACCTCCTGCCGCAACTTGAGCACGGCGTAGAGTTCCCCACCCGTTAATTCGTGAAAAGCGTACCAATGATAGTCTATCTCATCCATATCTTATCAATTGCTCATGGTTGGCGTTTGATCCCGCGCTTGCTGGTCCGGCCGAGAGAACACAAAATTCCGGCACAGCCCAGCAGGCTGAAGATGACCATGGCGGTGTGCATCGCGGCCAGAAATCGGTCTCCGGTCTCCAGGGTCACCTGTTCGCTGCCGAGGAACCAGGAGAGGAGAAGGGTGATCAGGGTCATCGCCGTCAGCATGCCGGTGGTCCGCATGGTGGCGATCAGGCTTGCGGCCATGCCGTAATCGCGCCGGTCGATGCTGGCCATGATGGCGGTGGTGTTGGGGGTGGAAAAGAGGCCGAAGCCGATGCCCATAACGATCAAAACCGCAAAGATGAAGACGAAGGAGGAGGCGGCGGTGATGGTGGCTGCGGCGGCAAGACCGATAGTGCAGAAGGCCATGCCCAGGGTGGCGATGGGCGCCGGGTCGTGTTTATCGGCCATCTTGCCGGCAATGGGGGCGCAAAAGGCCTGCAGCAGGGGTTGGGTGATGAGGATGAAGCCGGTGAATTTCGGGGAGACGCCCTTAATTACCTGGAGATAGATGCTGAAAAAGAACATGATGCCGAAGGATGCGGCATAATTGAGCCAGGTGGCGACGTTGCTGAGGGCGAAGACCCGGTTGGCGAGGACTTTCTTCAGCGGAAAAATCGGGAACCGGATGGAGTTTTCGTAGAGCAGAAAGACGATCATCATGACTGTCCCGCCTCCAGCGAGCCAGCAGGCGTTCGGCAACAGCTGCATCTCCAGGACACCGATAATGAGGCCGGCCAGGGCAACGACATAGAGAAGCGAGCCGGTCCAGTCGAAGGGTTCGCCCTGCGAATCGGCCCATTCTCCCTTAAGCCGGGTGGCGGCAAAGAGCAGGATCAGGATTTCAACCGGAACCGCACTGTAAAAAATCCAGCGCCAGCCGAGATAATCGATCATCAACCCGGCAAGAGTCGGCCCGGCGGAGATGCCCAGATAGACGCAGCCGACCACCATGCCCATGGCCCTGCCGCGTTTCTCCGGCGGATAGACGGAGGTGAGGATGGCAAAACTCGTCGAGGTGATCATTGCCGCGCCTATCCCCTGGACAAATCGGAAGACAATGAGCAGGGTGATGGTCGGCGCGGTGGCGAGCGCAAGCGTCGCAAGCGTAAGAAGGACGGTGCCGGAAAGAAAAATCCTCCTCCGGCCGTGGATATCGGCGAAGCGGCCGATCGGCAGGAGCAGCAGGGCGACTGCCAGGATGTAGACCATCTCGATCAGGCCAAGCTGCACCGCGCCGGCGGAAAATTCCCGGCCGATGGTCGGCAGGGCCACGCCGATGGCGGAAAACATGAAGGGCGTCAAAAACTGGACGGCCGCGATCACCCAGAGGATGGCGCCAGGAGTTTGCTTGGTTTCCGGCATGTTCTTCCTGTTGCAGTTCTTTGGAATATTTACTTTAATAATATGGACACTTGGGCGAAATTGGCCGGCATGCCTGCCGTGGCGGATATAATGACGCCCTTTGGCCAATAGTCAATAGATGAATACAAAGAGAGGACAAACAAAAAACTTCATGATTCGGGCAATCATTTCATTTCTGGCAAGCGGGCTGACGGGGGTGCAGGCCTTTCTCCTGTATACGCAAGGGAAGGGCGTCTGCTTCAACGACGGCTGCGAAATTGTCGACAGTCTCACCACCGTTTCGCCGCTTACCTTCAATATAGCTGGCTTTCTCTATTTTCAGCTAGTGTTCTGGCTGCTGCTCACGGGCCGAAGCGGATCAGAATACTGGCACAAACTGGCGCGGCTGTTGCTTCTGGCCGGGCTTGCGGCGGAAGCGGTGCTGATCTTCTTTCAGTACCGGATAGCGATGGTCTTCTGTTCCTATTGTCTCATCATTTTTTCCATCATCCTCATGCTGAACCTGTTGTGCGGTCTGCGGCAGATAGTTCGCGGTGCCGTGCTCTTTGCCGCCGTTATGGTCGCCTGCTTCAGCCTGCGGTTCGAAGCGGCAGCGGGGAAAGGACCGTCGCTTGCCGCGGGCAGTGTGGCAAGGCTGGCCGGACAGGAAGACGGTACCGAACGGTTTCTATTTTTTTCCTCAACGTGCAGCTACTGTGAAAAGATTCTGGATTCGATCAGGGAAGAGAATACCTGCGCCTTCCGTTTTAATCCGGTCGATCGGCTGACCGCGTTTCAACTGGATGGGGCCGAACATTTTTCCGCCTACGATCCGGCAATCAATGCCAGGTTTCTGCAAAATCTTTCGGTCACCGGCGTTCCGGCACTGGTCGCGGTCGAGCGGGAGAAGACCCTGGTACTGCGGGGGGAACAGCAGATCATGCAGTATCTGGACGAGAACTGCCGGCCGGCAAAGAAAGAGATCGATTACGGCGGCTCTTCCCGGATTGTGCCATCTTTTGTCCCAGGTTCCGGTACGGCTTCTGAAGGTCGGGAGGACGGATCCTGTCCGGTTGCGGCCGAATGCGAACCGCAAGAGTCGGGAGAAATACCGGGCAAAGAGAGCCGGTAACCCGAATTTCTCATGAACATTGTGTCGATTTCAGAAGTTAGTGAGTAATCCGGGCTAAGCCGATCTTCGGGAAAGACTTCCCTACTTCAGGAGATCGGCCAGTTCTTCCTTGGTGAGCAGGGCACGGGTGTTCATCCTGCGCCTGTCCGAAATGGTACGTTGGTCACCATTTTTTCGCCGGTCCACGCCCAGACGAATTCTTATCAGCGAGCGCAGCCATCCAGAGAAACCTTTGCGGCGTTGCCGGGTCTGGTCCCGGGTATCGCAGCGTCTTTCCCGAAAGGTACGGCGTTCGCTTCGTCTCCGACAGCTGTTCGGTTTTCGACGTTCGGTGCCATCCCAGGGTGTATTGGTGGGGGCAATCATGGTCATTGTGGTTTTTCTCTTCGAGTTCGATATCTAACTAACCGGTAATAGGTAACAATAACACCAGAGCACACAGAGTGCAACCATTCTTCACTGCCATCGCATGACAGGCAGCCCCGAACCTTGTTTTGTCTGCCATAACAACCGTAGGTCGGTTCCCCGGTGCTATAAATGAAATTGTTCTGGGACATCATTAGAATGAGTGTTCATTCATATAATCGATACATATATTTGAAAATACGCATATAAAAGGCTATTGAAAAAATTTTCGGATCTGTTAAATATAGAGATTGGAAAAAGATTGATTTCATCTTTGATCATTGCGAATTTCTTCTGACTGAGATGAAGAGTAACATTGTTCTTCCGGCATGGTGAGTTACCTGGTAATCCCGGAGGCAATTGGGCGTGGTATTTTTGACCTGACTTCTTGGCAGGCGAAAATAACTTATTGGTTCTAAAAAGAGAATTGACATGACATTAACGATTACTGCCCAGACTCAGTCGATCACATCGATTGAGAAACTGAAGGAACTGAGTGGCGAAAGCGTCAAGCTGTGCATGCAATGCGCCACATGTACTGGTATGTGTCCCATGGCCCAGGAGATGGATTACAGTCCCCGCCAAGTCATGCATATGGCTCAATTCGGTCTGATCGATAAATTGGCCGGGATCAACACCTACTGGAAATGCGCCTCATGTCACGCCTGTTCGGTGAAGTGCCCGAGAGGAATCGATATCGCCAAAGTCATGGAGGCCTTGCGGCAACAGGTCCTTCGCAAGAGCAAAAACTATATTGAGCCTTCCCGGCTTTCCGCCGAACAGGTCGCGGAGATGCCGCAGATCGCATTGGTTGCCGGATTCAGAAAATTCACGAGTTAAGGAGAGCGATGAAGATCAGTTACTATCCAGGCTGTACCTTGAAGACCAAAGCCAAGAATCTGGACAGGGCGGCGATTGCTTCTCTGACAGCTTTAGGCGTCGAGGTAACAGAAATCGACAGGTGGAATTGCTGCGGGGCCGTCCATTCCCTCACCGCCGACGATCTGATCCATCAGGTCGGGCCGGTCCGCAATCTCATCCGGGCCAAGGAGCAGGGTGCGAAGAAATTGGTCACCCTCTGTTCGATGTGCTACAACACCCTGGCCCGGGCCAACCGGATCATGAAAACCGATGAGGTGAAACGAGCCACCATCAATCGTTTCATGACCGAGGAGATCGATTACGCAGGCGAAGTGGAGGTCGTGCACTTCCTCACCTTCCTGCAGGAAGAGATCGGCTGGGAGGCGGTCAAAGAGAAGGTGAAGGTGCCCCTGACCGGACTCGCGGTTGCCCCCTATTACGGCTGTACCCTGCAGCGACCGGCCGACGTTGGTATCGAACCCTTCGGTAGTTATAGCCTCATGACCGGCCTCTTGGAAGCGCTCGGCGCCACCGTCGTGCCCTTCAATGCCGCTGACAAATGCTGCGGTTCCTATCAGGTGCTCGGTTCTCCCGCCGGGGAAAACAGTGCCGGAGCCGCCATTCTCAATCTGGCCGCAGGTGCAGGCATCGAGGCTCTCGCCACCAGCTGTCCGCTGTGCGAATACAACCTGGGCAAGCAACAGCAGTTGATGCTGGAAAAAGGCAGGATCGCCAAAAATATCCCGACCTATTACTTCACCCAGCTGCTCGCGGTGGCCCTGGGTCTCGACTCGGCAGTCTGTCATTTCGAGTTGAACACCCGGATCAGTGTCGATCTGCTGAAAGACAAAAATTGTTTGGCCGCAGCGTAAGCGACGGCTCGAATAACCGAAGACGGCTAATATAATCGCGCATCATTGGAGAGAACCATGTGTGAAACAAATGAGAAATCGAGCAAAAAGACCCCGAGAGTAGCGACCGGGGATCGGGCCATTCTGCCGGAAGGTGCGAAAACCATCCCGGTCTACATCATGGGGAAGCAATACGAGGTCCCCGAGACGCTCACCATCATGAAGGCCATGGAGTTCGCCGGCTTCAAATTCCTGCGCGGCGCCGGTTGCCGCGGCGGCATCTGCGGCGCCTGTCCGACTGTCTACCGGATGGCCGGCGACTACAAGCTGCATTTCGGCCTGGCCTGTCAGACCGTGGTCGAAGCGAACATGTACCTGGCCCAGATCCCCTTTTTCCCGGCCAACCGGGCGAGCTACAGCATCGAAGAGATCGGCGGTCTGCCGGAGGCCATTCATGCCCTCTATCCCGAACTATTCCGCTGCGTGGCGTGCAACCAGTGCACCAAAGCCTGCCCGATGGACGTCGACGTGCTCGGCTACATTTCGGCCCTTAAGCAGGGCAATATCGAAAAAGCCGCTCGTCTCTCTTTCGACTGCATTCAATGCGGTCTATGTGCCAGCCGCTGTATGGGAGAAATACCCCAGTACCATGCAGCGCAGCTGGCCCGTCGGGTTTACGGCAGATACATCCTGCCCCATGCGGAGCATCTCAAGGCCCGGGTGAAGGATATCGAGGCCGGCAAGTATCACACCATGCTGAACGATTTGTCGGCGATGAGCAAGGAAGAGCTGGAGAAGATCTATGTGGAACGGGAGCGTCAGCCCGATTTCGCCGAAATAGGATGGCAGCCCAAAGAGACTCGCTATTTATAACCAACCCCCCACAAGGGGGGATAAGTACCTTCACGAAATTTTTACTAAAAACAAGAAATGAATTTCTAAGGTACTAATCACCGCTTCGATCCTCTTTTGGGATAAAGGAGAATAAAGATGGCTTACACACCCGAATTGCAAGAACTGATAAAAAAAGTTGAGGCGACCCGGCCGGCCAGGGTGGCCATGGCCCGTCGCAACGAAAACTTTCCGGCGCTGACCATGGCCGAGAGGGCGGAGGTTCTTTCCCAGTTTCATCCGGATTACCAGGAAAGCGGCAAACGCAAAGTCTCCGTGGGCCCCAATAAAGGCGACGTCTACCAGGAAGGCGTGGCCAAGCTGCTGGAGTCCAGGTCGATGGTCCGTCCGGAGAAGGTCGATCTGGCGAAGGTCGATCATGAGACCGACGTGCTGGTCATCGGCGGCGGCGGGGCAGGTACCTCGGCGGCAATCATGGCGGCGAATGGCGGCTGCAAGGTCATCGTCGCCACCAAGCTGCGGCACGGCGATTCCAATACCATCATGGCCGAAGGCGGGATCCAGGCGGCGACCCATGAATGCGATTCGCCCTATTATCATTTCATGGACACCATCGGCGGCGGCCACTTTTCCAACCAGCCGGATCTGGTGGCGGCACTGGCTAACGATGCCCCGCTGTCCATCGCCTGGCTGGAGAGCCTGGGCATGATCTTCAACAAGTACGAAGACGGCCGCACGGTAGTCCGTCACTGCGGCGGCTCCTCGCGCAAACGCATGCAATCATCCGGTGACATGACCGGGGCGGAGATCATGCGGGTGGTGAGGGATGAAGTGCGCAACCGGGCCGATCAGATCACCGTGCTTGAGTTCAGCCCGGCGGTGGAGCTCCTCCTCGACACCGACGGCAAATGCGCCGGCGCCATCCTCTATAATATGGAGACCCGCGAGTTTTCGATCGTCAAGGCCAAAGCGGTGATCATTTCCACCGGCGGCTTCGGCCGTCTGCACATCAAGGGCTTTGCCACCACCAATCACTACGGCGCCACGATGGACGGCGTGGTCATGGCCTACCGGGCGGGAGTCGGCAACAAGGCCCTCCATTCGACCCAGTACCATCCCACTGGCGTTGCCTACCCCGAGCAGAATGTCGGTCTTTTGATCACCGAGAAGGTGAGGGGCCTCGGCGCCCATGTGCTGAACATCGACGGCGAGCAGTTCTGTTTCCCGCTCGAACCGCGTGACGTCGAATCGGCGGAACTCATCAAGGAGGCCATGGAAAAGAGCAAAGGCATCGTCACCCCCACCGGCCGGGTCGGCCTCTGGCTCGACTCGCCGATGATCGAGGAACTGCACGGTCCGGGCACCGTCAAGAAAGAACTGCCGGCAAAGTTCATCCAGTTCGAGCGGCACGGTATCGATATCAGCAAAGAGCCGATGCTGGTCTACCCGACCCTGCACTATCAGAACGGCGGGATCAACGTCAACGGTAATACCGAAACCGTCCTGCCCGGGCTCTTCGCCGCAGGCGAGGCTATCGGCGGCGTCCATGGCGAGAATCGACTGATGGGCAACAGCCTCCAGGATATCATCACCTTTGGTCGCCGGGCCGGCAAGAATGCCGCGGCCTATGTCAAGAGCGGCGTCGAGCTGAAGAAGCTGACCCTCGATCACGTGGTGAAGTTCGAAAAAGAGCTGACCAAAGCGGGTATCGAAAATCCGGCGGTTGCGCCTATTCTTCTACCCGATTACGCTACCGACGAGGTTGCCGAACGCCGTTGGCCCAATGCCCGGACCGAGGCGGAAAAGACAGCCTGACAGGAAAGGGACTGAGGCAACGGCGGCGGTAACTCGCCGTGCCTGAACCAGAAAACCGCTGCAGTCCGTTTTTCGGACTCCGGCGGTTTTTTTTGCCTGTTTTCACCGGCATCATCACCCTGATGGCGGAAAACTGCAGGACGCAATCGGCGGGGGAGCAGCCGCCGATTGCATTTTTTAACTGGTCGATGTATGGAGGAAGTTGTTTTAGAATTGAGCTCTCTGAGGTATTCTCCCTGGAGGTGATCAACTGTCCAAGGATTTCTGCGAAAGGGTAAAAGGTATGAAAAGCAATTTTGTCACCACAATCTACGGCCCCGTCTTCCCTGGTATGATCAAATCATTGGCCGAAACTACCCGCAGCCTAGGTGGAGAATGGTTGACCAGTAAGGTTATCAAGCTGGACGGTCAGTTCTCTGCCCTCATGAATGTAGTCGTGGCAGAGGAAGCGGAACAAAAATTGAAATCAGGCCTCGAACAGAGGTTTCCCAGCCTTCATTTTGTCTATGCCGAGCTCAGCGAAACCCCGCGGGCGGCGACCAAG
>MGTI01000051.1:17846-17938 GCA_001799365.1 Desulfobacterales bacterium GWB2_56_26
GCCCGCTTGACGCTCTCGGTGCCCGAAGCGGCGGACAGTGAGGTCATTGCCGGGGAAATCGAGGCAATGTCGGAAGATGTGCGGGTAAACGT
>MGTI01000052.1:0-3808 GCA_001799365.1 Desulfobacterales bacterium GWB2_56_26
GCAGACTTGGATTGTTTATGCCAAGAAGCCGTTTGCCGGCCCGGAGCAGGTGCTGGAATACCTTGGCCGCTGCACCCATAGGATTGCCATCAGCAACCACAGGATCAAAGCAATAAATGACGGGAAGGTGACATTCACCTATAAAGATCGGCAAAACAACAATATAACCGCAAAGATGACGCTATGTGTCGGAGAGTTCATTCGCCGTTTTCTGCTCCATGTCCTGCCTTTCAGGTTCATGAAGATCAGATATTACGGCTTTCTAGCCAATTCCTGTAAGCGGAAAGCGGTGCTGTTAATCCGAAGATTGATCGGCAAGGCGATAAGGATTTTGCATATCGGCAAGGAGACCACCCAGGAAAAAATGCTTCGCTTAACCGGCAGAGATATCCTGGTCTGCCCATATTGCAAGCAGGGCAGGATGATTCACCAGGGAGCTATTCTGTCTGCTAACACAAGCTGACCGGAACATCATGATATGAAAACGTGAAATCGGGGCATTTTACGACATCTGCCGGATGCCATGGACAGGTGCGCCTTGTTGTCGGACTTTTTATGTCAACCAACAGTAAAAACAGATCCAAGGATAAAAAACATCGAGGAGCATCTCTTATGAAACATCCTTTGTAATCAACTCTTCCAGCGGAAATCACTCTTCCCACTTCGCCCAGGCAATCAAATATCCTGGCAAAATATTTTACTTCAGGGTTTCAGTAGGTTATAAACTATCTCCATAGAGGCAAAAAATCTTTCAGAGCCCGCGGCTCAGTTCAACAACGTTTTATCAATCATCCCGCTTCCGGCACCCGTCTTACTGTGCAGACTCACAGTTCGGGAACGCTGGCGATGATCGAAATTTTACGTTGGCGGGACAACTGATAAAACGCTCTACGTTGTAGATGAAGGCCTATCGGCCTGATTAACTGCATAAAAAAAAGATAAAAGCAAAAAGAAAAGAAATTATTACTACAACAAATCGTTGCTGCTGAAACCGCAAAGAGCGCGGTTCCAGCAGAACTTACCGTTTTGAGAACAGAAAAATGAAAGTCATAAATATTCATCAAAGAGAGTACAGCCAACCAAGCACAGTCATCTCAGAAATTCTAGACACTCTTTCATCCAATATTGATCGTTTATGGCCCAATGAGATATGGCCTCCAATGACATTGAACAATGGTCTCAAATTAAAATCGATTGGTGGGCACGGTCCAATTGGCTATTATGTTTCGGATTATGTTGTTGGAAAAAAAATCGAATTCACATTTACAAGACAAAAAGAATATATTGGAACCCACAAGTTTGAAATCATTGAAACAGCTGCCAACACAACTCTGCTAAGGCATACCATAAACATGAGTCTTAACTCTAAGGGTATCGTTACCTGGTATTTGGCAGTTAAATGGCTACATGACGCTTTACTCGAAGACTGTTTGGACAAGGTTTATAATCAAATTCATAAAAGTCACATTCAAACTCCACACAAATTTTGGGTGAAATATCTTCGTAATATTTTGAAAGGAAAAAATATCACCACCGCCTCCACACGGACTCCGTTATGAAAAAGTACAGGAAAGTTGGGGTAAAATCTTTATGTTTGACAGTTTGCATAACAAGCAAATGCACCAAGATGAATTGATGATTACATGTTGTACAAAGTGCAATGCTGAGGGAGCCTTGAGCCGAACGCAGGTTCGGTTGCGAGGGTCGGTCGGGGCAATAAAATCTAAGATACGAGGTGTTTCAATATGAAAGAAGAAAGAGATATTGAAAAAGTATATTCAAAAAAGGAGTTTGTAGAAAAACTCCGAAGATTAGCGGATTCAATTGAGAATGGGAAAAAATTTGAGATTCAAATAGCTGGTGAACGAATCTACGTCCCGGTACGAGCAGAATTTAACATTGAGCATGAAAGAGAAGGTGGAGAAGAAGAAATCGAATTTCAAATTAAATGGAAAACGGAGTAGATACGATAAGGTTGTTGCTTTGAGTATGTACCGCTCTACGGTCCTCGGACTTGCAGAAGCTTGGCAGGAAAAGGTCCAGAAGGTACAGTATGTGTTTTCCTATGTCAGCATCGCACGCATCGCACTTGAACGAACCAACGGGCGATCACAAGGATCGCCCCTACAAACTGAACAATACATACTTTTCTCGATATTCAGGCACGACTTCCGTTTTCAGGCCTAACGGTAATAGGGCGATCAATCCTTGCGATCGCCCTGATCCTGCCAATAATAGGGCATGCCGTAAAAGTCGTGCAGGACTCGTTCGTATTCCCGGTCAACGAGCATTGACGGATCAAATTTGGGACTCCCTTTCAACTGGTCGACGGTGAGTTTCGCGGCAATGCTGCGCTCCGCCCAGTCGATCTTTTCCACCCAGTGGTGGGAAATAAGCAGCCACTTGACCTCCGGCAGCCATTTTCTCGCATCGACAATCATAAATCTGATGATCCAGGATTCCTTATCCACCAGGAGATCCACAATATTGCCGATGTCGGTGTCGCCGGTTACTGTGCGGTATTCGAGAATCTCCTGGGCCGAGCGCAGATGGGTCTGCTCCTCCGGCAGTTTGTCCAGGAATTGATCCTGGAGGTCGCTGCGCTGCTCCAGTTCTTCGGGGCGATGCAGGAGGGTCGGGTAGAGATGCGGGTCCCGGATTGACGGTCCCGTCCAGTAGTTGGGCCAGTCGTAATGCCAGTTGAAGGCGATTTCATAGCGCCGGGAGACCGGGGCGTCGCTATCGAGCGGCGGGGCATTCTTGATCTGGTCTTTGGTCAGTGAGAGATCCAGGGTGCCGGTGGCTTCTTCCAGTGCCCTGATAGCCAATGGGGAGATAAGCACTTTTCTTCCTGGCAGCCATTTTCCGGTGTCGGCAACGATGTAGCGAATTGCCCAGTCGGTATCGTCAAACAGCACATCGTGACACCTGCCTATTTTGCCGTCCACGGCGCCAAGTTCCCATCCCTGAATATCCTGAAATCTTGGTAAACTGGTCATATTTTCCTCCTTCATGCGGTCCCTTCTTTCAGGGTCTATTGAAGTCCGATGGGCAATCGCTGATTTCCTGCCGCCGTCTCCCCCGCCTCCGGATAACCTTTAAGAATAGCGGTTAACGGTATAAACAAATCGGGCATCGCCGATACGATCGATCAGCGGATCGAGGTCGCCTGACTGGGCAAGAGGTAAAGATACCTCCTGCAGATAGCGCGACACAGGATTGTTCGACCCATGCTCTCTCTTGCCGTTTGATTTCATATGCAAGCACCATTACATTCATGGAATATTTACAAGAGCAGCCGCGGGATAGGTCCGGCCGCCTTCATTGTATTGCCAGCGGTGGTGTGGCGCATCCTTGCCGGATTAACCATCGTTTCTATCTCGTGAGTTACAATATTCATGCCAGAGATCATTGTTACCCGACTTCGGAAGCTGTAGCGCTGCAGAAATTATATCGGCCGGATCGTAAATTATGTCTAACCTATAAAGGGGAAAGATTGATCCGCCCGGGAATATGAACTGAAGGGGAATATGCCATGGAACATACTGTCGCCGATGCTGCCGAAATCATGATGCAGTTTGCCGACAATACCGGCCTCACGGGAAACGCGAAGCCACGGCGTTATCTGTGGACCGACGCATTTGCGGTGTGCAACTTTCTCGAACTTACAACGCAAACGGGCGATGATACCTACCGGGATCTCGCCTTGCGGCTCGTGGATCAGGTCCATCGGGTGCTCGGCCGTCACCGCGACGATGACCCGCGGTCGGGATGGATCAGCGGTCTGGCGGAGGCAGAAGGAGCGGCC
>MGTI01000052.1:3933-4596 GCA_001799365.1 Desulfobacterales bacterium GWB2_56_26
GCAGGCGTTGCATCAGGTGGCGAGAAAAACCGGGGAAGAGACCTATGACAGATGGGCTCGTGAACTGGCCGGAGTCGCCCATGACAGCTTTACTTATCAGCTGGACCCAGCCTTGCCGAAACTGATGTACTGGAAGATGTCGATCGATCTCACCTGTCCTCAGGTGAGCAGCATGGGACATCACGACCCGCTGGATGGCTATATCACCTATCTGGAGTTGCAGGCTGCGGCACCCGGTGAACTGCGCCGGGAAACGGCGGAAATGGAGATTATCTGCCGAGGGCGGGACTGGATCACCGACGATCCGCTGGGCATCGGTGGCCTTCTCTGCGACAGTCTGCGGCTGGCCCGACTGATGGCCGCCGGAACCGAGGTGCAGGGCGGGCTGCTGGAGGAAATGCTCTCTTCGGCGGCCGAAGGGGTGCGCCGTTACGTCCGGCAAAATCCGACAAGTCAACCGGTCGAATACCGCCTGGCCTTTCGCGAGCTGGGGCTGGTCATCGGGCTGCAGGCTCCGATCTTTATAGAAAAGTAGCTCCGGGATCTGCCGGAAAGATTCGGCGCCGCGGATGTTGCGGCGGTTGCCCTCAAGCGGTTGTCGGCTCACCGGGATCTGGCGACCGACATTGTCGACTTCTGGCTGGCCGCTGAAAATCGGAGCGG
>MGTI01000052.1:4609-27934 GCA_001799365.1 Desulfobacterales bacterium GWB2_56_26
TCACACCTTGATATCAACATGGTGATGCTGGCCACCAGCCTGCTGCCGCAGGGGTTCCTGGGGGAATGAACCGATATCGACCGCCGCTCGGTGATCACAAGGGCATTCGGGGCATCGGCATGCCCGCCGGAGAGTATCCAGCTTGTTTATTTCCAACTTGCATTCAAGATGATAACTGTTTTTGGTAGAGTACACTCTGTACACTAATGAAATCAGGATGGTGCACAGAGTCCTCCTTACCTGGAAAACATCATTTTGAAAGCTCATTGGCATCAGTCAATCAATTTGACGGTGACGGGCACAGCGTTCGTCACCATATCGTAGACGGGGGAGAATTGGGGACCGAGGCCCATAACCTCCCGTTTCTGCTCATCGCTTAAGTTGCCGATTAGCCGCACATTCACATTGATCTTCTTGAATCCTCTGCGCACGTCGGGTTTCAGGCCCAGGAAGCCGTGCAGGTCGAGTTCGCCGTCCAGTTCGGACTCGACGGCTTCCAGGGGAATGTTTTTCGCCGCGGCATGGTAGACCATGGAGGTGGTAACGCAGGCCGCAAGTGCATGGAGGAGATGCTCCACCGGATTGGCAGCCTGATCGCCGCTCAGCAGGACCGGGGGTTCATCGGCCTGCATGGTGAACTTCCCCTCGCGGTCGGCAAACTCCGTTCCGGCGCCGTATGAGGCTTTCACGGTTGTCCGGTTGAGGCCGCCGCCCTGCCAGCGGTTGGCAATTCGGAATTTGAAATCGGCAAGAGAGGGCTTTTCCTTGATCGCCTCTATGGTCTCCTCGAGTTTGTTGATATCGACGCCGTTAATAGTTTTTTCTTTCATGATTTTTCCTCCCTTTCGTGGCGATTGCCGCTCGCCGAGGCGGTACTATCCCTGCGGGTGCCAATGCGCCGTGTGTCGTGCATGGCTCCGCAGGTATGACCCCGGCTTGTAGAATTTGTCGTAAAAGTCCAGGTCGAGATGGTGGGCCTGGAGGTACATGATGAGGAACATCGAGGGCACCGTGCCGGGAAATTTACCGAAGGTGTCGTAGACATACTGGGCCTGCAGGGCGACACATTCCCGGAACCGTTCGTCGTGGGCAAGTGCTGCCGAGCGCACCGTGCGGCTGTCCTGCCAGGGGCCGGGGGTGTCGGGATGAAACGGGCCGCCAGGACCGAACTTTCGTTCGAACAGCGCATCGACCGCCGCCCGCATATCCGGGTAGTGGGGTGGGCAGAAACCTTCCATGACGCCGGCAAGACCGGTAGGATTCGGGTACGGCCAGCGCTCATCCTGATCGAAGCGGAAGCCCAGACCCGGCACCTCCGGCTTGCCGCTTGCGCCGAGCATGGCAAAGGGATCGATGCCGTTGAACATCCAGCCGCCGAGGCCCATGGCCTGCAGCATAAGGACGCCCGCATAGCAGCTGGTCCCGAGTTCCACGGTCAGTTCGGAGAGCGACCACTGTTCGACAAAAGTGAGGGGCCAGACACTCGCGGTGTCGACGATGTCGCGGAACCGATCAATGCCGGGGATCGCGCGTTTGTTAATGTCGTCGAACAGCACCAGGCCGTTTTGCAGCATGTAGCAGATGTTCAGCAGGACGTGCTGGGCGAGATCGCCGACCGGCACGACCACCAGAGTGGACGGTTTGTTGAAGACCCAGGTGTTGTGAGCCTCGGTGTACGGCACTTCGGAGGGGAATTGCAGCCGTCCGTCCTGCAGCTTTTTCACCCGTTTGCGGACGTTCTCGACAAAGGATTCCAGGTCCAGGCGGCCGTCGTCCGCCCGGTCGGCAAAGGCCGGCGCATCCCGCATATCGAGAAGGTAGAGGCCGTCATCGTCGGTGAAGAAGGTCTGGCTGGTGTGAAACCCGGCGGCGGAAGGGAAGACCCGTCCGCCAGCCGCCCCTGCATAGTTGGAAAGGTGGGGGGCATAACGCTCGGCCCGGTAGATCAGATGATGCCAGGAGGTATTGCCGCCGCAGGCCGATACCACCAGCATTTTTTCGAGATCGGTCAGCGGCAGCGGTTTCTTGTTCGATCTATGGGCGAACACGCCGTCCGGAATCTCAGCTCCCATGAAAAATCTCCGGGATCGGCGGCCCAGCAGAGCTTCCATGAGAGGGAAAGAGAGCATGCTGTCGATTCCCTGGGATTGCGATGATTTTTCCATGGGTCTCTCCCTGTTGAGGAACTGTGCCTAACTTCAACATGCCTCATAAGAAGATACGACCCAATTTTTTATTAGGCAACCCCTGGAGAAAAACGAAAGAGAGATTCGGATAATTTTTCCGTTGCTTCTCTTACCGATTTTTGGTTTTGTTAGGCCTTTTGCCTGGAGAAGGCTGTTTCATTGATTCTTTCCTGGATTCCCCGATCTTTTTCTGCAATAATTCATCAATATGGGATGAATGCCAATCGGAAAAACCCGTCGGAGTCTACTCTGAGATGCTCACTTCTTCAAGCCCAGGTGGTTTGCGAGCATTCCTTTTTATCCTGTTATGTCTCATAGTTCTGCACGAAGATGCGGCATGTCAGGAGAAGAAGCATATCCTCGTTCTCCATTCCTACAACAAGGGACTGGAATGGACCGACAGTGAAGACCACGGCATTATGTCGGTGCTGCAGCCTCGGATGGATGAGCTGGAAGTGCACACCGAATACATGGATACCAAAAGAATTGCCGGGAACGGCGAATTCCGCGATTTTCTCAAGTTCCTGGTCGAAAAGTATAACTCTACCCGATTTTCCTGCATCATCTGCACCGACGATGATGCCTTCAATTTCGTTTTCCGCTACAGTCGGACGCACTTTCAAGGCGTGCCGATTGTCTTTTGCGGGGTCAATTACCTCGACAAGCGGCTAGCTGCCGAAAATCGCGGGGTGTTCACCGGGGTAGTGGAGGCCTTCGATATCAGAACCACCCTCAAGACAGCTCTGCTTCTTCATCCGCAAACCTCGAAAATCGTGGTGATCAATGACCTGACCACCACCGGCCGGGCCAACCGCCGGATTCTCGATGGCCTGCTGCCGGAATTTTCCGGCAAGGCGGAGATAGAATTTCTTGAAGACCTGACCATGGCGGAACTGCAGGCGGCCGTCCGGAATCTCCCGCCAGACACACTTATCCTGATCATGACCTTCAACCGGGACAAAAGCGGCGAAGACTTCGACTACAACAGGAGTATCGCTCTGATTTCCCGCGCAGCGTCCGTGCCGATCTACGGGATCTGGGATTTTTACCTGGGCAAGGGCATTGTCGGGGGGATGCTGACCAGCGGCCGGGATCAGGGCCGGATCGCCGCGGAAACGGCCCTGCGGCTTATCGACGGGGAACGGCTCGAAGACATCCCCGTGATCACCGAAAGCCCCAACCGGTTCATGTTCGATTACCGGCAGATGAAACGTTTCGGCATCGATGAGGGCAAGCTGCCGCTGGGCTCGATCGTCATCAATCAGCCGATTTCCTTCATGGACGTCCACGGCCGGATTATCAGGGGAGCGCTGGGTATCGTCATCGGCCTGGTGATGGTCATCATTCTGCTCCTTTTCCGAATGGTCGAACGGCGGAAAACGGAGCGGGAGATGGAACGGGCGCACCGGCAGACGGTGACCATCCTGGAGAGCATCACCGACGGTTTCATCGCGGTTGACCGAGATTTTCACTTCACCTACGTGAATCGGGAGGCGGAAAGAATGCTGGGCCACGACCGGGATGCCCTCTCTGGCCGCAGTTATTGGGAGGTCTTTCCTTTCATGACCGGTACCGAGGTCGAGCGGTTCTATCGACAGGTGATGGAGAGCGGCACCGCCGGCGATCTGCAGTACCGGCATGAAGGGCAGGGAGCGGGGTCGGGCAAATGGCTGGCGGTGAAGGCGTATCCCGCCGAAGATGGCGGTGTTTCCGTGTACCTCCGGGATATCACCGAAGAAAAGGCCATCAATGACGAACGCATCCGGCTGGCTACGGCCATCGAGCAGGCGGCGGAGGCGATCTTTATCACCGATACCCGCTGGATCGTGGAGTATGTCAACCCGGCCTTCGAGCGGATGACCGGGTACTCCAGGAGCGAGATTGTCGGTCAGCACATCAGGCTCCTGAAGAGCGATGTCCATGACCGCGACTTTTACCGGCAGATCCGCGAAACCCTCCAGGCGGGCAAGGTGTGGTCCGGGCAGATCGTCAGCCGAAAAAAGGACGGCACGGTGTTTTATACGGAGGCGACCGATTCGCCAGTCCGCGACGGATCAGGCATCATCATCAATTTCGTCGGGGTCTCGCGGGATATAACGGTCGAAATGCGGCTGGAGAGGGAATTGCGCCAGTCCCAGAAGATGGAGGCGATCGGCACGCTCGCCGGCGGCATTGCCCATGATTTCAACAACATTCTGGCGATAATCCTGGGCTTTACCGAGATCGCGATCATGAAGCTGCCCGGCCCGGGGCCGGTGCAGGACAACCTGCGGCGGGTGAGGGACGCCGCCAACCGGGCCACCGATCTGGTCAGGCAGATCCTCGCCTTCAGCCGGAAGGCCGAGCATGAAAAATTTCCGATCGATTTTGCCGTCTTCGTCAAGGAAGCCATGCGTCTCATGCGGCCGCTCCTGCCCTCGACGATTGAGATCGTTTCTCATGTCGCTGCTTCCGAGAGGCCGATGACAGTGTCGATGGATCTGACCGAGATGCATCAGGTGGTGATGAATCTCTGCACCAATGCCGCCCACGCCATGGGGCCGAAAGGAGGGATCCTCGGCATCGAGGTCTCGGAGTTCACCGCCGACGCCGCTCTGGCCGCACGCCATCTGGACCTGCAGCCGGGGGGATATATTTGCATGTCGGTGAGCGATACCGGCAGCGGCATTGCCCCGGAACTGCTGGAGCGGATCTTCGATCCTTACTTCACCACCAAGGAGGTGGGGGTGGGGACCGGACTCGGCCTGTCGGTGGTCCGGGGCATCGTCAAGGGGCATGGCGGGGCGATCAACGTCTACAGCGAGCCGGGCCACGGTACGACCTTCAGGATTTTCCTGCCGCGAATGGCTGGCGGCGAAGCGGAATCGGCGCCCGAAGCCGAAATCTTTCCTCCCGGCAGCGAGCGCATCCTTTTCATCGATGACGAAGAGACCCTGGCGCAGCTCGGTGCGGAAATGCTCGAACCTTCAGGCTACAAAGTGACGGTCATGACCGGCAGCCTTGAAGCGCTCACGGCCTTCCGTGAGGGTCCCGAGGACTTCGATCTCATCATCACCGATATGACCATGCCCCATCTTACCGGCAGGGACCTCGCGGCGGAAATCAAGGCTATCCGGCCGGATATCCCGGTTATCCTCTGTACCGGCTTCAGCGAGCTGATCAATGAACGGAGCGCCCGGAATTCGGGGGTCGACGAATTCATCATGAAACCCTACACGGTCGTCGATTTGCTCAGGAAAATCCAACGCGTATTGAAAAAATAAAGGTCCGGGCCGGGGCTTGGCGCCACAATCTCGATCCTAAGACAACCGGAGGGGAGATCGTTATGGACCGTGACAAGATCAAACAAGGCGCCGCCAGTTCATTTGCCGAGGCGGTGCCGAACGAGGGAGTAATCGCTTTTTACGTGGAGGGGGACGAGCATTTAAAAGTCAGGATCCGATCCTGTCTGATCGGATGGTGTCTTGCAATGGTGGACCGCAGCATCTGCGGGAATCCAAGTGCACACAAGGACGTGCAACCTGTTTCGGCGCTGCCCGGACGAGGGCCGCGAGAGAGGCGGCAGGCCCCAAAGGTACCCGGAGTCTCTCGCGGCGTAGAGAACGGAAAAAACAAAGGAGAATCACCTGCCGGCGATCGGTTCGATGGGATACTCTCCCTCGCACCACTCATTCCAGCCACCCTTCAGGGCGAACACCCGCGAAAAGCCCCTGAGACTCAATTGCCGTGCCGTACCGACACTGGTGCTTTCGTCGGGTCAGGAGCCGTAGAGGATGATTTCCCGGTGTTTTGAATACTTGTCCTGCCAGCGTTCGACATCGTTGGGGTCCTCCAGAATGGCCCCTCGAATTTTTTCACTCGCGGTTCTTTGATCGTGGCGAACATCGATGAGGATCACCTCGGGATTTTGGATTTTTGCTCTGACTTCTTCTTTAGAGATTCTTGCTATTTCCATGACTGTTCTCCTTGTGTCGATCTTGTTTACTGCCCGTTGAACCAACGGGGGCAAATCGGTAGCCTTGCCTGACTTGCCGGGCGTTTGGCGACGGCTCCTGGAAAATAGGGAGCATAATCCGTACCAGCGCCGCGGCCGGGTGGCTTCAGTCTCGATCATTGTCCTGCAGGCGGCATGGTTTTTGCTCTTTCCTAGGCATGGAGCTTCATATAGAAAGGATTGTCGCCTGCATACTGGACATGGACGGCGTGCTCACCGATACGGCCAGGGTTCACGAGAAGGCGTGGAAGCGTCTGTTCGACAGCTTTCTGTCGGCACGTGCCGCCCAGGAAAACAAGGAGTTTGTCCGTTTCGACCATGCCGATTACCGGCGATACGTGGACGGCAAACCGCGCTACGACGGTATCGAGAGCTTCCTGGCCGCCCGCGGCATCCGCCTGCCGTATGGCAATCCGGGAGATCCTCCGGCAGAGGAGACGATATGCGGGCTGGGCAACAGGAAAAACGAGTTCTTTCATCAACTGCTCGAACGTTTCCATCTCGACTGTTCCCGGATAACCCCCCTCTATATCGGCGACGATACCACCGACGAGGATGCCTTTCGCAGCCTCGGCGAGGGCGGCATCTCCATTCTGGTCAGCGAAAACCCCCGCCCCACCGCCGCCCGCTATTTCCTGCGCAACCCTTCCGAGGTGGCTGTTTTCCTCGAAAAACTTGCAGCCCTGGCCGAACGGGAACTGGTCAGGGGGATCTGGTCGCTCACCTATGACGACTACGATCCGGAGAGCGAGAAACTGCGGGAAACCCTCTGCACCCTGGGCAACGGCTTGATTGCCAGTCGCGGCGCCAGTCCCCAGGCGGTCGCCGGCCCGGACCATTATCCCGGCACCTATCTCGCCGGCTGTTACAACAGGCTGCGGAGCGACATCGCCGGGCAGACCGTCGAGAACGAAAGCCTGGTGAACATCCCCAACTGGCTGCCGCTGATCTTTCGCCTGGACGACGGTTCCTGGTGCGGCACTGAGACCATGGAGTGCGATGCGTACAGCCAGGAGCTGGATATGGCTTCCGGCCTGCTTCTGCGGTTGGTCCTTTTTCGTGACAGGCAGGGCAGGGAGATCCGCCTGGCTGAACGACGCCTGGTATCGATGGATCAGCCGCACCTGGCCGGACTGGAGACGGTGATTTCCGTGACGAACTGGTCCGGCAATCTCCATATCCGGTCGGCGCTTGACGGCAGGGTGGCAAATACCCTGGTGAGTCGCTACCGGGAGTTGAACAACGATCACCTCGAAATCGTCGAGGCCGACGACGGCGAGGAGGGCGAAAGTTTTTTGTTTGGCTTGCGGCGAAAACCAGCCAGTCCTGTATCCGGATCACCGAGGCTGCCAGGACCAGGTGTTATCTTAACGAACATGAGATTCCGAAGACGGGGCATCGCCTGGTGCGGGAGGATGGCTCTATCGGCTGGGAAATAACCCTGCCGGTTCAGGCCGGCCAGCGGGTGCGCCTGGAAAAAATCGTCGCCATCTACAACTCCAGGGATCGCGCTATCTCCAAAAGTCTCGACGAGGCGCGGCTGCAGGCGGCGCATGCCTCCGACTTCGAGACCCTGCTCACCAATCACCGGCGGTCCTGGCGCCATCTCTGGCAACGGTGCGGCCTGACGCTGCAGACGGCCGGTACGCGCATCCCCCAGGTCCTCAATCTCCATATTTTTCACCTGCTGCAGACGGTATCGGTGCACGCCATCGACCTCGATGCCGGCATTCCGCCCCGGGGGCTGCACGGCGAGGCATACCGCGGCCTGATCATGTGGGATGAACTTTTTGTCTTTCCCTTTCTCAACCTGCGAATTCCGGATCTCACCCGGGCCTTGCTCAAATACCGGTACCGGCGGCTGCCCCAGGCCAGGATAGCCGCCGCGGCTGCCGGTTTTGCCGGGGCCATGTTCCCGTGGCAGAGCGGCAGCAACGGCCGGGAGGAAGCCCAGACCCTGCATCTCAATCCCCAGTCCGGGCACTGGATCCGGGACAGCACCCAGCTGCAGCGTCATATCAATATCGCCGTGGCCTATAATGTCTGGCTCTACTACCAGGTGACCGGCGATCTCCACTTCATGTCCTTCTATGGCGCCGAAATCATCCTGGAGATCTCCAGGTTCTGGGCCAGTCTGGCCCGCTTCGACAGCTCCCTCAACCGCTATGAGATAACGGGGGTCATGGGTCCCGACGAATTTCATACCGGCTATGCCGATGCCGAAGAATCCGGTCTCGCCAACAACGCCTACACCAACGTCATGGTCGCCTGGCTGTTCTGTCGGGCCCTGGAGGTGCTGGAATTGCTGCCGGCGGAACGGCGGCAGGCGACCTGCGAGAATCTCGGCCTGAGCGACCGGGAGCTGCAACGCTGGGAGGATATCAGCCGCAGGATGCGCATCGTCTTCCATGACGACGGCATCATCAGCCAGTTCGAAGGGTATGATCGGCTCGAAGAATTCGACTGGCAGCACTACCGGCGGAAATACAGCGACATCCATCGCCTCGACCGCATCCTCGAAGCCGAAGGCGACAGCCCCAACCGCTATAAGCTCTCCAAGCAGGCCGATGTCCTCATGCTTTTTTACCTGCTGTCCGCCGATGAACTGCGGCAGCTCTTCCACCGCCTCGGCTACCCCTTCGCCCGTGACACCATTCCGAGGAACATCGACTATTATCTTCAGCGGACGTCCCACGGTTCGACCCTCAGCCGGGTGGTTCATGCCTGGGTTTTGGCCAGGTCGAAACGCCGGGAATCGTGGCACCTGTTTGAGGAGGCCCTCAAAAGCGATATCTCCGACCTTCAGGGCGGCACCACCCACGAAGGCATTCATCTCGGCGCCATTGCCGGCACAGTGGATCTGATGCAGCGGTTCTACACCGGTCTTGAAACCCGGCAGGAGACCCTCCGTTTCAATCCGGCCCTGCCCCGAAGAGGTGCAGCGGATGACGTTCAACATCCTCTATCGCCATCACTGGCTCAAGGTAATCGTGGAAAAGGACAGGATCAGCGTGTCCAGTCTGAGCGAAAGAGCGGCGCCTATCAGAGTCGGCATTGTGGACGACTTCCACGAACTTCCTCCGGGAGAACGCATCGAGCAGGGGCTGAAGCCCTGAATTTCGTTGCCTCGGCGGAACAGAGTCAGATCGAGGCGTTGAATCGGGCAAGCTTGCCGGTTCGCAGATTGTGGCGATAGACGATCAGAAAAAAACGGTAGGCGAGAAAAAGATAGAAGAGGGCGAGGCCAAGCCCCATGGCCAGATTGATCATGACTCCCTCAAAGGTTGCCACCAACTCCAGCTGAGCCCGCAGGCTTTCAAAGACATAGGCGGGAGGGAACAGCTTGGCCACCAGCATGAGGGGAGCGGGCAGGGTGTCGATCGGATAATAGACGCCCGAGATGAGGGAGAGGACCATCGGTATCGGCCAGCCCAGCCATTCCGCCGTCGGGCCCAGCCGAAAGATCATCCCGCAGACGAACATGCCCATGGCCATGCCGAATAGAAACAGGATGCCGACAAAGGGGACGATGGAGAGGCCGATGATAAAGATATCGTAGCCGAAGCCCAGGCCGGCGATGGCCGACATGATGAGAAAGCCCAAGAGGCCGGTGACGATGCTGCTCGACACGAGACCGATCGTATACTCGGAGATCTTGAGGGGAGAGGCGAAAAAATTGATGAGGTTGTTGGACCAGATATCTTCGAGGAAGCCCATCATCAGGCCCTGTTGAATGCGGGTGAGAAATTCCCACAGGATCAGGGCGCCGAGGATGACCGTGATGAAATTGAAGTTGGCCTGGCCCAGCGTGCCCAGATACTTGCTGATAAATCCCCATTGCACAATGGCGATGGTCAGCCACACGAAATTGCCTGCCAGCCGGGTAGGATTGTTGCGCAGCAGGTAGAGCTGGCGGACGAAGACCGCGTAGATTCTGGTCGGATTCATGGTACTTATGTCAATTATTGATGGACAACGGCTCCCGGGCGACCGCGATAAACAGTTCTTCCAGATCGTTCTTGCCGTTTTTGCGGGGCAAGGTCCTCGGATCGCCGGCGAGTAAGATCCGGCCGCGGGATAGAAACAGCACCCTCGTGCACATGTTTTCGATCTCCTTCATATTATGTGAGGTCCAGACCACCGCCGCCCCGGTCTGCTGCGTATAACTCCGGATCTTTTCCCGGACATCTCCCGCGATGGCCGGGTCGAGCGAGGCGGTGGGTTCGTCGAGCAGCAGCAGTTTTGGCTCGTTTATGAGTGATTTGGCGAGATTCAGCCGGGCCATTTCCCCGGAAGAAAGAAATCCCGCCTTGGTGTTGCGGAACTGTACCAGATCGAATTCCGCCAGAAGTGCTTCGATCTTCCCCGAAAGATCGGGAATATCGTACAGCATGCCGAATATTTTCAGGTTCTGCAGAACGCTCAGGTTTGATGGGACATGAGTGTATACCGCGGAAAAATTGATGTTCCGGCATATTTCCTCGGCGTCGGCCGCCATGGTCCTGCCCATGATCTCGATGGAACCGCCGCTCGGTTCGAGAATGCCCAGGATCATCGAGATGATCGTGGTTTTCCCCGCGCCGTTCGGCCCCAGGAGACCGACGATTTCACCTGCCTCAACCGTAAACGACACGCCTTGGACCGCTTCTATCTCTTGATAGTTTTTCGACAGATTTTTGATATCCAATATGGTCATTGTCTTGAGTGCTCGATTTGCTCATCGTTCACCTGCGTCCTCACATACTGTATGTACAACGAGGCCGAAACAGAAGGGGACCGAATCGCCGAATGCAAAATGAGGGCAAGTATGGAGAGGCCGTGAGTTTTTTTTCGGATCAATCGAAAACCGGCCGCATAAAGCTCCGTTCAAAACTGACGATGCATCGTGTCTCGCGGGCGTGGTGAAATGCCGCCTGACAGTCGGGATCGGTTTGGATCCGCTCCCGGTATTTCTCATAGTCGGCAAGGCTGGCAAAACTGAAGAGGGCGACAGCGATATTGTTCGCGCCTTCATGGGGCAGGAAATAGCCGTGGTGAGTACCGCCGAACTTGTTTACCAGGGGAATCCACATCCTGGCGTATTCTTCAAATTCGGGGAGCTTGTACGGATCGATAAGATAGCGGAGATAGCAGGTGATCATAATTTATCCTGTGGGATGATGTCTGGCCTGTCTTCATTTGCGATCAAGGGTTTCCCTTATCACCGAGAGCAGGACATGGGGCAGCACCGGCTTGGGCAGATAGCCGGCGCCGTCTTCGAGGATGCCTTTTCGCTGGATGATGTCGGCGGTATAGCCGCTGGCGAAAATCGCCTTGATGTCCCTGCGGATGGCCCGCATCCGGTCGAAGGCCTCTTTGCCGTTCATCTTCGGCATCACCACATCGAGAATGAGCAGGTTGATCGTATCGCTTGCGGCTGCGAATTTGCTCACCGCCTCCTCGCCGTCGACTGCGGCGATAACCGTGTAGCCGAACTGTTCGAGAACGGTGACGATCAGCTTTCTGACCTCCGGACTGTCTTCGGCGACCAGGATGGTTTCGTTTCCGCCCAGCAGCACTCTCTGTTTGGCCTGCTCGGGGTCCTCGACGTCCGACTGGATGAGGGGGAAATAGATCTTCAGCGAGGTCCCTTTGCCCGGCTCGCTGTAGACATGGACGTCGCCGTTGTGCTGTTTGATGATTCCGTAGACGATGGACAGGCCGAGCCCGGTGCCTTTGCCTACCTCCTTGGTGGTGAAGAACGGCTCGAAAATCCGTGACTTGACCTGCTCGCTCATACCCCGGCCGGTGTCGGAGGCGATCACCAGACCATATTCCCCAGGCGGCAGATGTTCCGGCAGGCCGTGGGAATTATTTACGACTTCCACCTGCTCCGTCTGAATAGTGAAGATGCCGCCGCTCGGCATGGCGTCGCTGGCATTGGTGGCGAGATTGATGAGGATCTGTTCGATCTGGCCGCTGTCCGCCAGGACGGTCAGCGCGTGGTCGCAGAGAATGGTCCGGAAATCGATATCTTCGCCGATAAGCCTGCGCAGGAGTTTCTCTATGCCCCTGACGATGTCGTTGAGGTCGACCGGCCTGGAATTGATGATCTGCTTGCGGCTGAAGGCGAGCAGGCTGCGGGTGAGATTGACGGCCCGATCCGAGGCGGTGAGGATCTGATCGACATAGTTGTTCAACACCTGGTCGTCGCCGATTTTCAACTTCAAGAGGTTGCCGTAGCCCAGCAGGGCAGTCAGGATGTTGTTGAAATCGTGGGCAATGCCGCCGGCCAAGGTGCCGATGGCCTCCATCTTCTGGGCCTGCCGCAGTTGTTCTTCGAGTTTTTTGCGTTCGGTGATATCTTCCAGCACGCCGTCTATCCATTCGATATTGCCCTCGGCATTGAAGGTGGCCGTGGCGCTGGCCGAACACCAGATGAGGGTGCCGTCTTTCTTGCGCATCGCCAGTTCGCGGTCCCTGGCAGAGCCGTCGCGGCGCACCCCGTCAAGGAAGGCCTCCCGGTCCGCACCCTTCTGATACAGATCCATCACCGTGACATGCATGAATTCTTCGAGGGAATCGAAGCCGAAGATCTTGGCCATGGCCGGATTGGCCTGGAGGATGCGGCCGCGGCCGCCGGACGTCCGGAAGACGCCGATATTGATATTGTCGACCAGGGTGTGATACTTTTGCTCGCTTTCCCGCAGGGCCTTCTCCGCCTGGCGCCGTTCCTCGATCTCCCGGTTCAGCTCCCGTACCTTGTCTTCAAGCTCGGCGGCCTGCCGGGTCAGCAGCTCCTGCCGTTCCTGGTAAAAATCGATCCTGGCCTTGAGGTCCTGGGGGGTGAGCTTGAGGTCGGCCAGGATCTTGGCATAGGTCCTGGAGAGCTCCCCCTCTTCCTCGGGGGAAAAGGAGAGACCGCTACGCAGGGCGTGGTACGCCGCCGCCGCACCGATAGACCCGGCCAGCTGTCGCTCGATCTCGCCGTGCAGTTCGATCAGTTCCACTACCGAAATCATTTTTTTTCCGGCCAGGCCCATGGCGACAAGACACTGTCTGACCAGCACATTCGCTCTCGTTTCGCTGAAGTACTGGCGGACCAGACTTTCCAACTCCTTTATCTTCCGATCGGCCGGGACAAAGGCTTCACCGGGGACGGAGGGCGTTGCCGGTGTCGAGTGGAGTATATCGACAAAGTCCTCGGCGGCGATCATCTGCTCCTTTTTGTCCTGCCGGCAAAGAAGGGAACCGAGTACATAGCAGGTGCAGTTGCCGAGTATCGACCAGAACACGGCATGGCTCAAGGGATCGAAGGTCGTGATGCCGAACAGCTGTTCCGGCCTGAGTATGCTTAGGCCGAACAAGCCTGCGCTCAACAGACTGTCGGCAAGCCATCCGGATCGGACAAGGGTGGGCAGCAGGAGGGTATAGGACCACAGCAGAAACCCGGCCGAAAGCCCCCAAAGCGCCCCGCACATGTTGCCTTTTTTCCAGAACAGGCCGCCCAGCATGGCGGGCGCGAACTGGAGGACCGCGGCAAAGGAAATCATGCCGATATTGACCAGCATGAACGATTCGCCGACAAACTGAGCGAAAAGATGGCTTGTCACGATATAGCAACCAACTATCACCCACCGGCACTGAAGGAGATACCGCTTGAGGAAACCGAGGAATTTCAGCCAGTCGATCACCGGCAGCAGAAGATGGTTGGTGATCATGGTCGACATGGTCATCGAACTGATCATGATCATCCCCATGGCCGCGGAAAAGCCGCCGAGAAAGACGAAAAGAGACAGCCATTTCTGTCCGGCCTGCAGGGGGAGTTCGAGCACGAAGGTATCGGCTGCCGCGACCGGCATGCCGAGCAGCAGGCCGCCCATGGCGATAGGGAAAACAAAGATGTTAAGTAAAAACATGTAGAGGGGGAACAGCCACATGGCGGTGCGGACATGGTTTTCGTCGAAGTTTTCGATGACGGCGATATGAAATTGCCGCGGCAGAAAAACGATGGCCGACATCGACAGCAGCAGGTAGGTGGTCCAGGTCATGTAATACTGTATGCCGGTATCGGCTTTGTCATGAAACATGGCGGCCGGGAGTTGGGAACTTTTGGCCATGATATCGCCGATGCCGTCGAACAGGAAATAGGTGACGAAAATTCCAGCGGCCAGGAAGGCCGCCAGCTTGACCACGCATTCCACCACCAGGGCAACCACCATCCCCTGATGACGTTCCGTGGGATCGAGCCGCCGCACCCCGAAAATGATGGTAAAAACGATCATGAGACCGATGATGATCCAGCCGACGTCGATCAAGCTCGAAGGATCCGGCGATCCGGTGATGATGGCAAAGGTCGAGATCACGGCCTTCAATTGCAGGCCGACGTAGGGGATGATGCCGACAATGGCGATAACCGTGGTGATTGCCGCAACCGCCCGGGATTTATTGTAGCGAGCGGAGAGAAAGTCGGCGATGGAGGTGATCCGGTGCACGTTTTTCAGCCGGATCATCTTGCGGAGCAGCGTCCATGAAATGAGGATGGCCAGGGTTGGCCCAAGATAGACGGTGAGAAAGAGCATGCCGGAGGTGGCGGCCTTGCCGACACTGCCGTAGTAGGTCCAGGTGGTGCAGTAGACGCCGAAGGATAAGGCGTAAACAACCGGATTGTTGCCGATATTCACCCCGGACTTCGATTTTCGTTCGACCCACAGGGCGATCATGAAGAGAATCGCCAGGTAGCCGAAGAAGACCGCAATGATCGTCCACTGACTGAACATCAGTTTTCGCTCTCGGATTGAGTATGGAGATGTTGCGGATCGCCGTGAGCCCGGGCAAGGAAAAAGAGCAGGACAATGACCGCGGCCCAGACAATAAACAGGTAGACGAACATGACCGCGGGAGAAGAGGGACCGGCGATGCTGATGAACGGCCAGCCGAAGAGGGCTGTACAGAAGAGCAGAAGCACCGCGGAAAACTCCGGATGTTTCAGCAGCTTTCGCAATGTCTCCATACCAGTCTCCTGCAAAAAGAGCGAGTCGTATCGGCCGTTCGTGCTTTTTCACAAGTGTAACGAAAGCTCGGTCAGAAGTCAATTTGGGCCGTCGGTCCGGAAATTATGGGCGAAAGATTTTTCGCCCGAAATCTCCTAACGTACGCCCGATTCAGCGGGTAAAGGCGGCAAAATGGCGCTGGGCGGCCAGCGGCTCTTCTCCTGCCGCGGGCTTCCGGCGTTCATGCCGGCCATCCGGCAGCATGTCCCAGGAGAAGGTGTTGTCCTTTTCGTAGGTCGAGAGGATCTCTTCCAGCTCGGCCTTGATTTCGGTGTTGCATACCGGGACCATGGTTTCCATGCGCCGGTCGAGGTTGCGCTTCATCCAGTCGGCCGAACCGATGAGGAAGATCGGCTCGCCCCCGTTCTCGAAACGGTAGATTCGGCTGTGTTCGAGGAAACGGCCGATGACGCTGAAGACCCGGATTGTTTCGGACAATCCCGGGACTCCGGCCCGCAGGCTGCACAGCCCCCGGACGTTCAGCGAGATGGGGACGCCCGCCTGACTCGCCAGATAGAGTTCCCGGATGATGTCGCAGTCCTGCAGCTGGTTCAGTTTGGCGCGGATACCCGAAGGTTTGCCGGCCCGGCAGTTGTCGGCCTCGCCCCGGATGAGGGCGGTGAACCGTTCCCGCATATTGTGGGGGGCGACAAACAGCAGGCGGTATTCCTGGGGGGAGATGGCGCCGGTGAGTTCGTTGAACAGCCGGCTGACATCCTCGCCCAGTTCCCTGTGGCAGCTGAGGATTCCCAGATCGCCGTAAAGCCGGGCGGTGCCGGTGTGGTAGTTGCCCGTGCCGACATGGACGTAGCGCTTGATGCCGTCGCTCTCCTCCCGCACGATCATGGCCAGCTTGACGTGGGTTTTCAGCCGCTCGATACCGTAGACGACATGGGCTCCCGCCCGCTCCAGCTGCTTGCCCCAGGCGATGTTGGGCGCCTCGTCGAACCTGGCGGTGATCTCGACCAGCACCGCCACCTGCTTGCCGCGCTCGGCGGCTTCGGTCAGGGCGCGGATGATCGGCGACTGGGTCGAGGTCCGGTAAATGGTCAGCTTGATAGCCAGGACCTTGGGGTCGCTCGCGCCATGCTGGAGCAGCCGGAGGATGGAGGAGTCGAAATCGTGGTACGGCAGGTGGATGAGGACGTCCTTTTTCCTGATCTCGGCAAAATATCCCTCGCTGTCTTTGGGATGGATGTTCTTCAGCCGGTAGTGGGGGACGGGAACGTGCGGCGGGTCGCGTAAGTCGCTTCGGCCGTCGATCTTCAGCTCGAGCAGGTCGCCGTAGCCGACCATGCCGCGGATCTTCATCACCTGCGCATGGTCGATTTCCAGTCGTTCGACCAGCCAGGAGAGCAGCTCGTCCGGGATGGCGTCGCTTACCTCCAGGCGGACGATACCGGCAAATTTGCGGTAATTGAGCTCGGCTGTCACCATGTCGATGATGCTGCCCGGCTCCAGTTCCTCGTCGTCCTGGTCGCCCTGCCGGGCGCGGTCCCAGGGGTTGTCTTTGGCGCCGCGGGTGACCCGGAAACAGTAGGTGGCAATCGACACGGCCCGGGGAAAGAGGAGCTGGAGATTGCTGGCGATGATCTCCTCCAGGCGGACGAAGCCGCGCCCCTCCGGCAGGGCCACCCATCTCTTGCGGTTGGCAGGCACCTTCAACCGGACGAAACGGTGGCGGCCGTCCGCCTTGGTGATGACCACGGCCAGATTGAGGCTAAGGTTGCTGATGAACGGGAAGGGGTGGGCGGCGTCGACGGCGAGCGGCGTTAGAATGGGCAGGACCGTTTCCTCGAAATGGCGCTGCAGGAAATCCCTGTCCGCCTCGGCGAGTGTCTCGTAGGAGGGCAGGAAGAGCCCCTCCCGGGTGAGGGCCGGCCGCAGCACATCCTCGAACAGGTCGCCGAGAATCTTCGTCTGCCGCTGCAGTTCGGTGCGGCACAGCTCGAGTTCCCGGCTGGGGAAAAGGCCGTCGCAGCCGGTTATCCCAGGAGTTTTCTTAATCTTCTGATGCAGCCCGCCCAGCCGTTTCATGACGAACTCGTCGAAGATCATCCCCATGATTCCGGCGAACTTGACGCGCTCCAGGAGCGGCTGGCTGTCGTCCTCGGCCATTTCCAGCACCCGGCGGGCAAAGGCCAGCCAGCTCAGTTCGCGATTGATGTAGGCCTCGTGGGCATCGACATTTGGCAGGGGGTTACTGCTCATGACGTTTATCCTGGTTTCCATCTTCGGGTGAGGTTTCGAGGCGTGCCGCGCAAGGCGGATTGGCCTTTCTCCCTCCTCCTTTCATGGTACATCAGCAACCGGATGAGATGCAAGGGCGAGCACGGCCTGAGAAGTTCGGCACCGTACCCGGCATGCCGCCCACGGCAGAATTATTGCTGCATTTGCAATTCATCCTTATGTTATGATAAGTCGTATCCGAAAAATTGTCGGCGGAGGAAATCCGATGTATTTGCCTCATGCAAAACAGCTGCTTCTCATGGTTTCTTGTGCGGCGCTCTGCCTCCTCTCTTTCGCCCTTCTTCTCGGCCGGTCCTCCGCCGTATCTGCCGAAGGTCGCTCGGCCGTCCTGCTGGAAACAAAGGGCGTCATCGGGCCAGCCGTGAGCGAATATCTACAGCGGGGGCTTGTGACCGCGAAGGACCGGGAGGCTGCCCTCGTCATCATCCGCATCGATACGCCGGGCGGGCTCGATCTTGCGATGCGGGACATCATCCAGGCGATCCTCGCCTCATCCGTTCCGGTCATCACTTATGTTTCCCCCGACGGGGCCCGGGCCGCCAGCGCCGGGACGTATATCCTCTATGCCAGCCATGTGGCGGCCATGGCCCCGGCCACCAATCTCGGGGCGGCCACGCCGGTTCGGATCGGCGGCGTACCGGGCGAGCCCGATAAACAGGAAAAGGACAAGAAAGAGCAAGAGAAAAAAGAAAAAGTTCCTGAGGATACCATGGAACGCAAGATCATCAACGACGCCGCAGCCTTCATCAAGGCACTGGCCGAGCGGCACGGCCGCAACGCGGAGTGGGCGGTCCAGGCGGTGCGGGAGTCGGTCAGTCTCTCCGCCCGCGAGGCTCTGGCCATCGGGGTGATCGATATCGTCGCCACCGACATCGACGATCTGCTCAGGCAGGCCGATGGACGGCAGGTGCGGATGGAGTCCGGGGTGCAGCACCTGGAAACGGCGAATCTTGCTGTGACGCCCATCGAACAGTCCTGGCGGGTCAAGCTGCTCGCGATCATCACCGATCCGAATATCGCCTATATGCTCATGCTCGGGGGCGTGCTCGGTCTGATCTACGAATTGTCCAATCCAGGACTTCTTCTGCCCGGCGTGGCCGGCTCCATATCGCTGCTGCTCGCCCTCTATGCCTTTCAGGTGCTGCCGGTGAATTACAGCGGCCTTGCCCTGATGTTGCTCGGGGTCGCGCTCATGGTGGGCGAGACCTTTATGCCGAGCTTCGGTGTGCTTGGCATCGGCGGCATTGTCGCCTTTTCAGTGGGTTCGATTATCCTCATGAAGGAGGAGGAATTCAGCATCTCTCCCCTGCTTATCGGTACAACCGCCGCCACCTTCGCTGTGTTTATGTTCCTGGTGCTCGGGCGGGTTGTCGCTTTTCGCAGGAAAAGGGTAGGCACCGGGACTGAGGCGATGATCGGCATGACCGGGGAGGCTGTCGACGACTTCACGGTGGACGGCAGGGTCTGGTTGCTCGGTGAATCCTGGCAGGCACGATCTGCAGGCCAGGTGAAGAAAGGGGAAAAAGTAAAAGTTACGGCCAAGGACGGCCTGTTGCTCACCGTAGAAAAATTGAAGGAGGATACCTGAAATGATTCCCAGTTCCTTATTGCCCTACGTGACCCTGATAGTGCTGGTGGTCGGACTGATCGCCATGTCTTTCCGGATTGTTCCGGAATATGAACGGTTGGTGGTGCTTTTTCTCGGCCGTTTTCAGGAAGTGAAAAAACCCGGCCTCCGGGTTATTCTGCCCGGCATCCAGCGGGCCTTTCGCGTCGACCTGCGGGTGGTTACCCTGGACGTCCCGCCCCAGGATGTGATATCCCGGGACAACGTCACGGTACGGGTCAACGCGGTACTCTATTTCCGGGTGGTCGATCCGGAGAAGGCGATCATTCAGGTGGAGCATTTTCTCAATGCCACCAATCAGCTTGCCCAGACCACCTTGCGGTCGGTGCTCGGCCAGCACGACCTGGACGAGATGCTCTCCGAACGGGAAAAGCTGAACAACGATATCCAGGAGATCATCGACAAACGGTCCGATGCCTGGGGAATTAAGGTCATCAACGTAGAAATCAAGCACGTCGACCTCAACGAATCGATGGTCCGAGCCATCGCCCGGCAGGCCGAGGCGGAAAGGGAACGGCGGGCCAAGGTAATCCATGCCGAGGGCGAATATCAGGCCTCGGAAAAGTTGCTGGCGGCGGCCGAAATCATCTCCAGAAATCCGCAGGCCCTGCAGCTTCGGTATCTGCAGACGCTGGCCGACATGGCCAACCAGAAAAGCACCAACACCATCATCCCTTTTCCCATCGATCTGCTGGCGGCGTTTAGCAAGCTGAAAGTGGACAAGTAGGGGCGAAAGATTTTTCGCCCACAGGGACAGACCGTGCCGATTCTTTGCAAAAATTGTCGAGCGGTTGGTTTAAATAGGGTATATTCGGCCTTTTTGTTTCCCGAGGCTGCAATATTTTGACCCGCCAACACTTTCGTCCCTGCATCGGTATGCCCGCATTGGATTACGAATCATCGGTTCGGCTCAGGCTGCTCAACTTCCCGCTCATCATCGGTGTGGTCTATATCCATGCCTACGGCACCAGCATCAGTTTTGCGGGTGCGACCCTGGGTGTCGAGCAGCTCGATTATCTCACCGATTTCATACGAATTTTGATCTCACAGGGGATTGCCAGGCTGTCGGTGCCGCTGTTTTTCCTCATCTCCGGCTATCTGTTCCTCTCGGGCACCCGCTGGTCGATGCAGGTTTATGGCCGAAAACTCGCCGCGAGGGTCAGGACCCTGCTGGTGCCGTTTTTGTTTTGGACCGTTCTCGGCGTGGCCATCCGCTACCTGGGCCAGACCATCCCGGCGGTAAAGGATTACTTCGTCGGTTCCGGTCCGCTCGTGGCTGACTATTCCCCCTTCACCCTGGTGAATGCGGTGCTCGGGCTGACGTCGATGCCCGAGGCGTATCACTTCTGGTTCATCCGCGATCTCATGCTGCTGATGGTCCTCTCCCCGCTGCTCATTTTTATTCTTGAACGTTTTGCCCTGCCTTTTCTCGCGGCGGTTTTTCTCGCCTGGATTATGGTCGAGTGGCCGCTGGCGGTTCCCGATGCGGTGGGCGTGCTGTTTTTCTCCGCGGGATGTTATCTTGCCATGAAGGAAATAAGCCTCTTTGCCCTCGACCGGTACGGGCGATGGTTCTTTCTCCTGTATATCCCGATTCTTCTTGCCGATGTAATCTGGTACGACAAACCCTTCAACATGTGCCTGCACCGCTGCGGCATTGTGATAGGGATCGTTGCCGTGTTGTCCGCCACCAAACTGATCCTTGGCTATGGATGGCTGAAGGACGGCATCGTCTGGCTGAGCGGCGCGAGCTTTTTTGTCTATGCCGCTCACGAGCCGCTGCTCGGCCTCTTCCGCACCGTGGCCTTCCAGGTTGTCCCCTTCGATCGGCCCTACGCCATGCTGCTCACTTATCTGATGCTGCCTCTTGCTCTCATCGCCTTCCTGGTGGCGCTGCACAGCCTGCTTTCCGTATATGCTGCCAGACTGCTGGCAATTGTTACCGGCGGAAGGTGAACGAGGGAAATTGTCTTCAACAAAGGAAGGAGAAAATATAATGAACTCTCCGAACGAGAAAGAACAGGTAACAAATCGCATTGCCATCCGCCAGGTCGATATCACCACCCTCGCCGTCGATGCTATAGTCAATGCCGCAAATGCGTCTTTATTGGGCGGGGGTGGCGTGGATGGGGCGATTCACCGGGCGGCGGGGCCGAACCTGCTCGCCGAGTGCAGGCAGTTACACGGTTGCGAGACGGGGGCGGCTAAAATCACCGGTGGTTATAACCTGCCGGCGAAATATGTGATCCATACCGTGGGGCCGGTGTGGCGAGGCGGCACGCATGGGGAGAGCGAGCTGCTGGCGTCCTGTTATCGCGAGTGTCTGAAGATTGCCGAGGAGAAAGGTTTTGCCTCGATCGCCTTTCCGGCGATCAGCTGCGGGGCTTACGGATTTCCGCTGTCCGCGGCGGCGAAGATTGCCATCGATACTGTGTTTGCCTCTCTGCAGAAAAACCCAAAGCTTGTGGTAACCTTCGCCTGTTTCGGCGAATCGGTGCAAGAAGCCCTCGAGGTGGCCCTTGCCGCAAGATCCGAGAAATAGGAGGGCGAACAATTCTTCGCCCTACCAGTCCTTGCCCTCTCGGGTCAGACAAATTTGCTGCGGAACATGAAGTAGACTGCGCCGACCAGGCACATCCCCGCCCAGAGGTAATCGAGTTTCAGCGGCTCCTTCAGATACATGACCGAAAAGGGGACGAAGACCGACAGGGTGATGACCTCCTGGATGATCTTCAGCTGGCCGACGTTCAGCACCGTATAGCCGACCCGGTTGGCGGGGACCTGCAGCATGTATTCGAGCAGGGCGATGCCCCAGCTGATCAGGGCGGCGATGATCCAGGGCTTGTTGTTCAGTTCCTTGAGATGGGCATACCAGGCAAAGGTCATGAAGACGTTGCTGCACAACAGCAAAAGTATGGAAATGAGAAGCGGATGCATATCCTTCGTTACCTCATCCGAAATTCAAATCGAGAGAGCCGACGTTCATGGTTGCTTGTACAGGCTGCCCAGGGTTGCCGGAATCTTGCCCTTGGGCGTCAGCCGCAGATCGGGGCCGACCTCGTAGAGGCCGAACCATTCTTCTGGATCCTCCCGTTCATGGCGGGTTGAGTCGGTCGGATCTTCGCCGCTCTTCCACCACTCGTCCTGCAGTTCGAAAAAGGAGATGCCGCAGAATTTTTCCTTGCCTTTGGCGGTGCGGATATCCTGCCAGACGGCGCGGAACTCCTTCGGCACGTCCTCCACCTTATGGCCGCCGAATCCAGGCACCCACGGCTTCGGCTCAAAGGGCGAGGTGGAAAGCCCTACCTGGGTCACGAAGATCGGTTTGTCGGTCTGCGCCGCCAGTTCCTCCAGATATCCCTGGTAGGTGGTGCCGGTTACCGAGCCCGGCGGCGAGGTGCGCACTCCTTTGGCATAGGTATAGACGTTGAGGCAGACCAGATCGCCGAGATCCGGGTTGATGGCATCGGCTTTCGGTACTTCCAGGTCTGGGCGGTTTACGACAGGGCCGATATGGGTCCAGCTGGTGTGGCAGTAGAGATGCCTGCCGCCATACCGGGTCAGTTCGTAATCCATGGCCCCGTCGATCAGCCGGGCCAAGGCGATTTCCGTCGGGGTCCGGTCGCTGACCGAAAGATGCTTACCTTCGTAGCTTCGTACCTCTGGGTGGCGGGTATCGGTCCGGACCACCGAATCGGCCTGCAGTTCATCGCCGATGGAAAAGAGCACCAGCCGGTCAGGCCGCCCCACCTGGTAGACATGGTCGATGGCCGCTTTGATGTCCTCCATGGTCTTGGCCAGAAACGGTTCGGCGAGAAAATCCTCCTCGTAGGCCCAGATCCAGATATCCTGCCCGTAGACCATATCGGTCTTGTCCAGGGCGGCAAAGAATTTAGGCGGCATTTTCATCGGGAAGACGTGGAGATAGTTGACGGCCATGTTTTTCATCAGGCCGAGATGCTCTTCGTAGCGGCCGTCGTCGCCGGGAGGGGCGCCTTTCAGCGGGGTTTCCTTCGGCAGATAGGGAGAATAGCCGATGCCCTTGAAAAAGACCGGCTTGTTGTTCCGTCCATCGATAATCTGACTGCCTTTGGCCACAAACCTAGGCGGCTGCGGCGTAGCCGCCGAGATACCGGTGGCGCTCGGGGCATTGTTGTCGGCAATGGCAACGCCGGCAAGTGGGGCAAGAATGGTCCACAGCACTAAGCAAAAGATTCGGCGCAGCATTGACATGAA